>JAWBXL010000001.1:0-94908 GCA_038867895.1 Bathyarchaeia archaeon
CTTTTCGTTAAGGGTTGAAGTTTTCCAAACTACGAATTGGCTTTTATATGCGGGTATAGGTATTATTATCGCTCTGGTCTTCCTGGTTTTAATTTATAGAAAATTTGGGAGGAGGTGAAAGGTTGGTAGATTATATTATTGAGACTGAGGGATTAACAAAGATATACCGGTCTGAGGGAAATATCATAAAGGCCTTAGACACCCTAGATTTAAAGGTTGAGCGGAAAAGAATTTTTGGTCTACTTGGGCCAAATGGTTCTGGAAAAACGACTTTGATAATGACTCTTATAGGATTAGTAATGCCAACAAGTGGTTCAGCAAGGGTCTTAGGCTTTGACATTATTAAGGATTCGATTGAGATTAGAAAGAGGGTTGGCGTTCTACCTGAGGGGGCAGACTTCTACGACCATTTAACGGCCAAGCAGAACCTGCTCTACATAGCGGCTCTAAATGGAATTAGTAAGGCTGAGAGGGAGAAGGTTGTCGAGGGGGCACTAAAAGCTGTCGGTTTGGAGGATGCTAAGGATAGAAGGGTCGGCGGCTTTTCCCGTGGGATGAAACAGAGATTAGGGATAGCGCAGGCACTACTGAAAAATCCAGAACTCCTAATTTTTGATGAGCCGACAGCTGGATTGGATCCGGAAGCTGCAAGGATATTTAAAAATATGGTTCTCAGGCTTAGGGATGAGGGTAAAACAATTATGCTTAGTACTCACTTGCTCTTTGAGGTTGGCCCCTTATGTGATGACATAGCAATAATTAATCGCGGTAGGATAGTGTTGCAGGGCAGCGTTAAAGATCTTGCTGAGAGATTTATAGCTGAGGAGGGTTACAAAATCCGGGTTCAAGGCAAAGGAGACATCGGAAGATTTGCCAATGCTATTTTAAACCTTAAGGATGTAAGAAATGTAAAAGTTGATAAAGAATGTATTTTAATTGAAGCTAATAGAGACGTTAGAGCTGAGGTTAGTAGGCTGGCATTAGATCATGGTATAGAAATTGTTGCGCTCGAACTCACGGTTCCATCTATCGAAGATCTCTTCATGAAGTATTACAAGTGGGAGTGAGAGTGATGGCCAGCGCATCTATTATAGCGTCAAAAGAGTTTTCAGATATTGTAAGGAGCAAAAGATTCATAATCTTACTATCAGTCTTTGTCCTGCTAATGGTTGCAGCTGTCGCAAGTACATATGTTTCGGCAACTCAGGGCATTACCGCGCCAACAGCTATGCCGAGAGGTTTCCTCCTTTTGGTAGCATCAAGTCTAACAAGTATGATGGCTTATTTCGCACCGATCCTCGGCATAGTCTTAGGTGTAGACGCTGTGTCGGGGGAAAGAGAAAAGGGTACATTGAAAATGGTTCTTGCCCAGCCAGTCTTCAGAGATACATTCATTAATGGGAAATTCCTTGGGACGATCGCCGCGATCTCGCTGGCCGTATGCGTGGCATTTCTAGTTAATGTCGGAGGAAGCATAATAGTGCTTGGAATAACACCGACGGGTGAGGATGCGGCTAGGCTTCTTCTATTCCTTATTATCTCAATAATTTATGCAACAGCATACTATGGAATAGCAATATTAATATCTACGGTATCAAAAAGAACAACTATTAGCGTCATTGCCAGCATTATGATATGGGCGATCTTCACATTTATACTGCCAATAATAGCCACGATAATAGCATTCTCCATAGCCCCAATCCGCATACAGCCAGGACAAAATATAACTATTACACCAGAACTAAGAGAAGAACTTAGGAGGAGAACAGCTGTTATAGAGACAGTGAGCATGTTCACGCCGAGCTATCATTTTAATAGAGCTGCTAATGGTGTCCTTAGGGCTTTTATAGGAGTAGGATTTACACCTGGAGGACAGGCCGCTCCAGGCCAATCCCCACAGCAGGCTACTAGAGCTGTCTCAATAATTGAGAGTCTAACAATGGTCTGGCCAAACATATTAATAGTAGCGCTGATAGCGGTGTTCACACTGATAGCCACATATATGCTTTTCGTTAGACAAGAAACAAGATAAAAACAAATTTACTCTCCACTTTTATTTTTTATTTGGTTTTTAAGATTTCTATCGCTCTATCCATACATTGGCGTTTTTTTCGCTGGTGATCTTTAACAAACTCTGTTACGATTTTTGCTAGGCGGGCTTTGTCTTCGCCGCATAAAATATTTCCGCATTTACAGTTATTATAAAGTTCTATGACATCCTTGTCATCCTCAAGAAAATGGAATAGATATAGATCAAAGATTGGACATGTCCCTGGGTTCCCACCAAGCTTTCGCTGCTCCTCCGCTGTTGGTCGCCCACCCGTAAAAGCATTAAAAATTTTCTTTTTTATAGATTCGGGATCCTCATCAAGTGTAAAGTAGCTCATTGGATCACGCTTGCTCATTTTATAACTGCCATCCAATGCTCTAATCAACCGGTGATATGTTGATGAGGGTGGAATAAACCTATATTTGCTGTAGAACTTATCAGCAAGATCTCTTGTGAATCGGAGGTGTGGGTCTTGATCTATGCCGACCGGAACAACCGTTGGCTTTGGTCCACCGAAATCCTCAAGTTGAGGCATCAGTATATCTCCGGCCTGTATGAGCGCCGATAAGTATAAGCCCATATGTCTTTCACCATAAATTGCCTTTATTGTCGCTAGGGTTACACCTCTGCTAAAAATTATTGCTAGATCCTTCACTCTTTCCTCCCTTGACTGACGGTATATATAGCCTCTTTTAGGATCGAATCCCAATGCTAAAAGATCCGCGACGTTGTTTACAGCTATTTTCTCGCTCTCCTCAAAGGATATCCCATTATCCTCATAGGCCTCTATGTCAGCAACACAGTAGAAGGCTGTTGCGCCCTGTTGCTGGAAATAAATTATTTCACGGGCAGTCATTAGTGTCCCAAGATGAAATTCCCCTGTAGGTTTTATGCCGCTCATAACCGCGAAATCCCTCCCGCTTTTCATTGCTTCGATTATGCGCTCAATATCTCTATGCCCAAATATAACGCCCCTACGCATAGCCATGAATGGATTAGGTATCTCCGGAAGAAGAGGCTTAAGTGGTTGGATCCCAAACTCCGTGAAGAGTTTCTCATAATCCTCTATAACAGTTGCCCCGAATGGATCCAAAACGATCTTCTTATCCTCAGACAATGGATCTCCCTCCTAAAGCATGTAAGAAAAGAAGACACTTCAGCCCAAATATCTGTGCTAGATTTCGCTTTAACTCTAAAGCTAATGCCATCCCAAGGCATGCACCCTTCTGATTCAATACTCCTCTGAATCCTCAAAAAATGAGCTTAGTACAAGAAGCAATATATATTGTTTTAGTAAATAGTAAAATGTTGGGCAGCACGATTGATTTTTACCATTTAGCCGAAAAATTGTGAAGAAAATAAGGATAAAGAGTTTGAAGATAATAATAATTTATTGGAGAGTGACCGGGAAGGTGATCTCTTGAAGATATATTTAACGGAGTTATCCATTAAGAGTAGGGAGAGAATGCAAATTATAAATGTAACGAGTGAGGTGAGTGGCGTTATTGAGCGTAGCGGAATAAGAGATGGCCTCGCGAATTTATGGGTTCCACATACAACTGCCGCAATAACGGTTAACGAGCATGACCCAGATTTATGGATGGATATACTTGCGGTCATGGAGAGGATTGCGCCAATAAAAGGGGATTACCGTCATAATGCCAAGTATAGGTGGGCTCAAAGCGAGCAGAATGCGCATGCGCATATATTAAATTCTCTAATCAAGCCCTTCCTTACAATCCCAATAGCGGATGGTAGGATGTTGCTTGGCATGTGGCAATCGATACTATTTATTGAGATGGATGGACCTCAAACACGCACTATTCAGATACAAATAATCGGTGAATAAAATTGAGACTGCGGAATGCAAAAATTTTCAATAAGTGTCAAGATTATAAATTTGTAAGGCATAAATAATATCCGGGTTTAGACATGGATATAATAGAGATTATAAAAACCCGTAGATCAATCAGGAAAATCAGGTCTGACCCGGTTGAGGAGGATAAATTGCTAACAATCTTAGAGGCTGCTAGGTGGGCTCCCTCTTGGGCTAACACGCAGTGCTGGGAACTTATAATCGTTAAAAGCGCTGAAATAAAAGAGAAATTGGCTGAGATATTAATACCAGGAAATCCTGCCGCCGAGGCTGTTAGGAAAGCTCCGATAGTTATTGTTGCCTGCGCCAAGCTTGGGGTTTCAGGCTTTTTACATGGAAAACAAGTGACTGATAAAGGCGACTGGTTTATGTTTGATGTTGCATTGGCTCTCCAGAATCTCGTCCTTGTGGCTTGGAGCCTTGGCTTAGGTACAGTCTATGTAGGCGCCTTCGACGCGAAGAAGGCTGCGGAGATCCTTGAAGTACCCTCCGGAGTTAGTGTTGTAGCGTTGGTTCCACTAGGCTACCCAATGGAGGTTCCAAAGGAACCTCATAGGAGGAAAGAACTTAAAGATTTCGTTTATATCGAGAAGTATGGTAATAAAATGACGGCTTAACTCTATTAGTCACTCGCTAATTAATCTCAAGAAATATTCGTAGAGTCAAGATTGATTCCTTTTTCTCCTCTTTTCTAAAACGTTTATGAAGTGTTCCACCTCAGCGTAGGTTTTCTCATATATGTGCGCACTATTAGAGAAATCTATATAGAGACCGACCTCAACACCTATCTCATTTGCTATCCTCTTTTGGAGTTCAGTCATAGCAAGCATATTCATGTGCATTGCCCTGAATATATCTCTGCTCCTCCAAGATGCATGCATAATAAGCTTTCCATTTCTCACGGTGCACCAGATCCTCTGCAAGCATGGCGGAGAGTCAACCCATATATCCCTCTCTGGAACCCATGTTATTGCTTGCGCTCTCCTTGAGAAATTAACCTCAAGCAGCTTCTTAACAACATATTCTACTTGGTTTATTCCCTTTGGTGGATAATTGAATAGCCGTTCATGATATGTATAATGTATTTTTCCTTCCTGGACCGCCCAGTCCAGAGTTCCGTCTAAAATCTCGCTGATGTATTTCTCCAATGAGCCTTTTATGGCCGTGTATACATCACCCCTATGAACGCGCGGCTCAGCAAAAGGTTCCTCGACAACTACAAGTAAACCCAGAATCTCTTTACACTTTTCGCCGTATTCTGTTGGGACCTCAGATCCGTTTCTCCAGCACTCTATTACACATTTTTCCCAGGCTTCAGATATGGTATGCGCCCTAATTAAAACGCCATAGGATTCAAGCATTTCCTATCAGCCTATATTCAAGTTTGGTATAAGCCAATGAAGATATAAGTTTGCTTATTATAAATACATTCATTATTAATATTAATTTAATTGCTGGAATAGATGATTATGTCAATACATTCAGTAAGCGGCGAACCATGTTTGAAATATAATTGCTCGTTATGTTGCCGCGAGACGGAGATGTTATTGACGAAGATTGATGTCAATAGAATAATTAAACTAGGATATAAATTAAGTAAGTTTACAGTCAGATCCGCTCAGGGTTGGAAACTGAGAAACGTTGATGGGAAATGCTTCTTTCTTGTTGAAAATAAATGTAAGATATATAGATTTAGACCATATGGATGCCGTCTGTATCCACTCGTATATGACCCAAGTAAGGGTAAAATTAGGCTGGACGAACATTGCCCATATAGAATGGAATTCAAAATTCGAAAAGAGAACATTAATTCTCTGCTTTTTATACTCAAGTATCTTTAATTGGTTCGCGGAGATAACTTTTTAAAGATTTTATGTTAATATTTATATTTGGTGATTTCATGTCATCTTTTGATGAATTTTGGGAGAGATGGTTTAGAAGGCGGAGACCATTCTCAAGCTTTTTTGAGGAGATAGACGAGATGTTCCGGGAAATGGAGCGAATGTTCGAAAAGGAATTCGAAGAACTAACGAAAAAGGTGCCAAAAGACCTGGTACGCGAGAAGGTTCTGCCTGATGGAACAAGAGTGCATGAGTGGGGCCCCTTTGTCTACGGGTATAGTATAACAATAGGTCCGGATGGAAAACCAGAAATAAGAGAATTCGGCAACGTAAAGCCTGGTGTCGGCAGATTTGGCAAGCCCTCTATATCCATTAGGGAGGAGAGAGAGCCCCTTGTAGACATAATTAATACTGATGGCGAAATAAAGATTATAGCCGAGCTACCGGGCGTTGAGAAGGATGATATAAAGTTACATAGTACTGAAACAACATTAACGATAAGTGTTGATACGCCGCAGCGTAAGTATTATAAGGAGGTTGAATTACCTGAAAAAGTTGATCCGAAACAGGCCAAATCAACATATAAGAATGGTGTGCTTGAAGTAACTTTACCAAAGAAGAAGGAGACTCCAAAAGGAGAACCAATAAATATAGAATGAATGCTTTAGCCAGGTTAATTTTCTTATTTTTTTAAATGAAATTTTTGGTTGATTAGATTGAAAATATTGCGGAAGAAGATATTAAAGAATGTTCAAAAGAGTGTTCCATGGCTGGAACACATCATTAGCGATGAGAAGATTGCCGAAGACATAAATCCGCAGCCATCGGATTTAATTCTTAAATTTAGGGACAAGAGCCGCTGCCTGTACTGCAGAGGGGGGAGATCACTATGTGGAAAGCCGAGGTGCCCGGCGCTTACTAGATTATTCTTCTTTATGAAGACTAAAAATCTCATTGAATCTGAAAAAGTATTTGGTTCATCTCCTCCAGGAGTTTTTGTTGGCCGGATAGGTTACCCGTACGTTTACGCTGGGCCGCTTGTGCCACCCTTTCTTGGAGATACGTCACTTCTGGATTTTCCAGAAAAATGGGTTGGAAGAGCAGTTGATGAAATAATTGGATTTAGGACCGAATTAATCCGCGGTAAATTTATGGTGAATGTTAAGAAACCCCTTAAGAACCAACCTCTTCTGAGCAGGACTCTTGAGATAGCCCTTTCAAGAGAGCCTGTGGATACCGAGATCATTTTTAAGAGGAAACCCTCTGGAAGTTTTCTATTTGATGATGAGGTTCAGCCGATGGGTCCCTCAGCCCCATTATTTAAGATTGATATTGGAAATGCTAAAATTGATTATAGGATTGAAAAAGTGTATAGTGATTATGATTTAAGGGCAGAGGAAGCTGTATTAAACCTTTATTTAAGTGGTGTTCCAGTATCAACAATTCAGAGAGCCTTTTGTCTTGGTGCATTTGGTGTAAAGAGACAGAGGAGACTTGTACCCACAAGGTGGAGCATAACTGCTGTAGACTCGTTAATATCGAGAAGATTAATAGAAGATAAAGTTAAAAGTAGCCCAGAAATAAATGAATATCAAGTTCATAGTTTCAGTTATTTAGGGAATAAGTTCATTGTTCTTTTAATACCTTCAAAATGGATGTATGAGTGGATTGAAGCATGGCATCCTGGAACTCTATGGAATCCTCAAAGCAATTACGTAGCGATGGGAAGCGATTGGGAAGGCTACCGCGGGAGAACTAAATATGCTTCTCTTGGAGGGTGTTATTATGCTGTTAGACTGGCTGTAGCAGAATTTTTGGCAAGGGAAGGAAGACAGGCTGGTGTAGTGGCGATGAGGGAGATTAATCCGGATTATATTATGCCCTTAGGTGTATGGATAAATAGAGAGTGTGTTCGAGAAGCCCTTAAACGGGACGGAAAAAAATTTGATATGCTTAAAGAAGCCTTAGAATATATAGGATCAAAATTTTCAATTCCGCTTGAGGAGTGGATAAAGATGAGTGTTCTTTTGAAGAATGAGCTTATGCAGGAGAGAATTACAAAATTTTTAGGTCTGCAAAAATGAGCCCAACACTGCAATAACCTATGATCATAATAATTTTGGGTAATTATTCCTCAGAATCTTTGATAATATGAGTTTAATGTTCTCCTGGAAGGCAAGGGCTTCTTCAATAAATTTCTCTCCCTTTGATGCTAAAATATAAACTCTCTTTCTTCTATCTTCACCTCTAATTAGACCTTCCCTCTCAAGCGTATAAAGAGTTAAATAAATTGTTCCTGGGCTAATAAATAGATTAAACCTTTTTTGAAAGGCGACGATTATATCATAGCCGCTAATAAATGGCCTTTTAGAGATCTCTAATAGAATTAATAAGTCTATAAAATTCCTAAAGAATTCTTTTTTTGTATGATCTTACTCATATCATTCTTGTTATAAACGTACCTAAAATTACCATATTAAATATATTTTCTATGATATTTAAATTTTTTCATAAAAGTTTAAACTTATCATAACCTCCATTTTTTGATATGTATAAATAATATAGATTTCGATGCATAGGCATGTATATATTATCCTATTATTCTCGTATAGGTATGTATGATGGCAAATGTTATTTTAGTTTTTTGTGGAAGTTTTCTTCCGAGGTGTTGGTATTGGTTTTATGGAAGTATTTGCTCGAATTAGCCTCTAAAGATCTGGAAGCGCTAAAGAGAAAGAAACAGGCGCTGGATGATCTACTTTCTTCTAATAGGATTTCGCAGCAAACATATAGCTACTTGAGTAAAGATATAAGTGAAGCCATGGCGAATACGGAGAAATACTTGGAATCTCTTATCTCTAAAATGAAAAATAGGATAGATGATCTAGAGAAACAAATAGGTGTTTTAGAAATATTCTTGGCGAATAATGAGATGATGTATGCTGCTGGTGAGATAGACTATGAGGCATATGAGAGGCAGAGTAAAGCGCTAGCCGCGGGTATAGAGTCTATGAGGAAAGAAATATCTGAGATAAAAAATATACTAAACCCACCTGCACCAGAACCAGTCGTAATGGCTAAATCTGTGGAGATTATAGTAACGCCGCCTGAGAATACAACTCCGATTATCGTGGAGACTAAAGATGTGGAAGAAACCTTTGGGCAAACATAATCTTTCCAGAAGATGCTGAAATTGGAATAATATCAACCAAATTTCTTTATCCCTTAAAGATGGTTTTTTAATTTCGTTAAGGTTATTAAAAGTTTTCAGTTTTCTTGCTTTTGCTTCTCTCTTACACTTTTATCTATTTCCTCTATCTCCATTTTCTTTGAGACTTGATACATACGTACTTTTTCAGATAAATCCGGATCTTCAAGCGCAAGGATTTTAGCAGCTGCTATCGCGGCCCCTTCTGGCTCAATTATTACAACCGAACCTATTCCACTAGGCACTCTGAGCGAAGAGAATATGTCCACGCCACCAAACTTTTCTGAGTATGGTGGACACGCTATAACTGGCTTTAATGTATTTGCATCAACAAATGCGCTTAAGGCGTTAGATCTCCCAGCAACAGTTATATAAACTACTTTCTTCCCCTCATACTCCCTTAGTATCTCAAGAACTTTCTCAGGAGTTTTATGTGCCGAGGCAACTCTGAACTCATAATCTACTCCTAAAATCTCAAGGTATTTTCCAATTTGTTGTGAAAATTCAAGATCGCTTTTTGAGCCCATCAATATAATAACTTTTCCTTTCATAGTCCTCAAAATCCCACTCAGATAATAACTATTTAGAGATTTCCATTAAAGAAGTATGGTCTCCTTCTATTAATAGCTTCAATGAAGAGCTCCTTTAGATGATTGTCATCAGCACCCTTCCTTATCAGACCTAAAATATCTATTAGATTGTTATTTTTGAAGAGGCATGGCTTTAGTTTCCCATCGGAGGTTAGACGGATTCTGTTGCAGTGTAGGCAGAACTCGGAATTATGCATTGGTCTAACAAACTCGACTTCAGTATTGTTACCTAAAATATATTTCCTCCTATGCTGCATCGATCTAATAATAGTCTTAATAGATCTTTTTTCGATTCTGTCTTCAATATCTGCGATATCTACATGGTATTTTTCATACGTGGCGTCTATTCTTGGCCCCTCAAACTCTATTACCTGTAGTATCAAACCATTATCCCCAGCAAATTTTATCATGTCATCAACCTCGTCTTCGTTTATTCCCTTAAGAATAACCATGTTAACTTTAACTGGCCTTAAATTAGCTTTCATTGCTTTAATTATCCCTCTAACAACAGACTCATGTCCATCAACTCCCGTTATCATCCTAAATTTCTCGGCGTCTAGTGTATCTAAGCTTACGTTAACTCTCATGAGCCCGGCTCTCTTAAGATCATCAGCATAGTCTTCTAGGAAGAAGCCATTAGTTGTCATGGAAACATCATTTATTCCCGGTATCCTACTTATTCTGCTCACAATCTCAATAATGTCATCCCTTAATAGTGGCTCACCACCAGTCAACTTAACTTCGTTAATGCCTAATGACGCAGCCACCTTAACTATTCGCTCCATCTCTTCAGGAAGCATCTCATAATAAGATATGTATTCTTCCCCCTCCCTATGGCAATAGAAACATCTAAAATTGCATCGCTGTGTCACGGAAATACGAATGTTCTTAATAATCCTTCCAAATCTATCTTTAAGCATAAGCATGTCTTCCTTCGCTTATTAGTAATAGAATTAGACAAAGAATATTTATCCTTAATGTAAGGAAAATTTAATTTTATCCCCCGCACAGAAAGATATTAGTGGGCCCGTAGCCTAGCCAGGATGGGGCATCGGCCTCCTAAACATTAAGGAGGGAAGCCGAGGGTCGGGGGTTCAAATCCCCCCGGGCCCGCTATTCCCTCATCGTCATTGGAATGATCACCATGGAAATTTAATTTGCGCATTCTTGGGATGCTTATTTTCTCTCTGTGCTTTTTATAAGGTGAGGAAATAACAGTTATATATAATATTATTCCGTATATATGGTATTTCAACTAAATATTTATTTTAGTTTTTGGGTATATACATTTGGTGATGAATATATGAATGTACTTGAGATAAGTCCATTGGAAGGAAAGAAATTAAGAGTGATAATTGTTGAGAAGGAGTATAGTGAACCTTTCTGGATTACTGAGCCACTTTACGATAAATCTAAGAACTCTGTTCCATCAGCTTTCAGACTGTCAATAGCTTTCTGTGAATTTATTGAGAGGCTTATTAATGAGGTTAAGCCAGACTTTGCGACGGAGGAGCTGGGTAATCGTACATTAAAGGAGTTCATGGAGAGCAATGTTTTATACCGGGTCTTTAAGGAGAAAAATGTGCCATTGTTCCCTGTCGATATCGATGAACGTGCAAGGGAAAGCCTTGTATCGTTGGTGGATGAAAAGAGACAGTTAAGGAATGAGGTAATAAAAGCCCTTGAGGAGATCTCTAGTGAAAAGAAAAGAGAACATAGTTTTGAAGAAGAATTCTTAACCGCTTATTTACAGTATTTACAGCAGGATATTGAAGAAGCTGAGCGTGAAATAAAGTTTTCCGTTAGAGAAAGATGGATAGTAATGGGCATTCTCGAGAATGCCCGAAAATTTAACAAGGAAGAGATTGTCTGTGTGCATGTATCTAGTCCAGAACACGTAAGTGGTGTCAAAAAGATTTTAGAATCTATTGATGTAGAGGTGGACGTAATTAAGCCAGAGAAAAAGATAATTTTTGCAGAAAAAGTATCTTCGAGTGATCTTAAGGAACTATTGAAGTCAATGCAGATTCAGATAAAGCCTGTTATTAGAAAGTCTACTGAGGAGATTCCATATATACTATTCTTTTTAGATACTGATGAGAAAGCCAGCCCCTTTGATATATGCATGGCTTATGATGCTGGCTTTAACATCGTGGTTCCCTATGAAAACGTATCGGCAAGAGAAGCAAAGAAGATAGTTCAAGATGCGATCTTTTCAAGGGATCCAAAAGGAATTAAGCGGACATGTTTTTTCATTGGAGGGAAGGATATGGATAAAGCTGAAGAGGTCTTTAAGGTTGTCCAAGAGTCTATGTTTCCACCATTTAAAACGAGCGTCATAATTGATCCTGCCGGAGCATATACTACTGCTGCTGCCATGGTTGCTAAAGTTGAAGAAGCGTTATCCCGTCTAAATCTCGGAAGCCTAAAGGGCAAGAGATGTGCAATTTTTGGGACAGGTGCCGTTGGAAGAACGGTAGCAATTCTATTATCCAGGCTTGGATGTGATGTCATGATAGTTAGCCCAAATCCACAGCGTACGGATGGAGAAGAGTACGTTGTGAATCTATCCAGCATGCTCAGAACAAAATATAACGCTGAAGCTAAAGGAGTCTTTGCCCCAACAAGAGAGAAAAAGATGGAGGTTATTGAAAAGGCGGATGTAATCTTCTGTGCCGCTGGAGCTGGTTTTCAGATTATTGATAAAGAGATGCTAAATACCACAAAAACCATCAAAATTATAGCGGATGTTAACGCTGTTCCACCTTTGGGTGTTGAGGGAATAAAGCTTGACGATGACATAAGGGAAATTGTTCCAGGCGTCTTTGCAATAGGCGCTTTAACAATAGGCCGACTAAAATACAAGCTAGAGCAGGAAATTCTAAGGGAAGCTCGGATAGCGGAGAAACCGTCTAACTTTGAGTATAACTACGCTTTCCAGCTAGCAAGAAAGATTTTGAGGGGCGAGGTGTTATCTTCAAAACTCGCTGTAATGTTAAGCTATTCTTCAAAAAAGAAGAAATAGAGACTACCTATAGAAGCGGTTGACTGCTATCTCAGCGATATTGACTGAGCAGTCCCCTATTCGCAATATGCTATCGCGTAAAGCGCAACAGGCGCACACAGTCTCCGCACTTTTTTCTTCCATAAATGATAAAGTGGCTATTTCTTCATCTATCTTTCTTAATCGGATTTTGTATCTGGAGATATCACTTAAGATTTTTAGGTCTCCTCCCGAGAATAACGAAAATGCTTTTTCATAAATGGATAGGGTCTCATAGCCGACAGAACATAATTTTTCTAATAGGTTATCGGAAATCCTCTTTTTTCTTTCTTCAAGCATTATAACATGTTTTGCTATGTTCGCGGCTTGGTCGGCGATGCTTTCAATGTTATGAATCAAAGACTGGTAATCAAGGCAGTCGATAGCATCAAGTCCGAGCTCGTTCGCTAAAGATGGGTCCATGGATGCCCTTCGAACTAACCTTGAAAGGAAGAAAGTGAAGTGGTCAACTTCACCATCAAGGATATACACAGATCTAGCGAGTTCAGCATCGTGGTTCTTGAGAGCTGCAAGTGCATCATGGCACATAGAGCTAGAAACACTATACATTCTCGAGACACTAGCCTTTACTGAACCCTTTGATTCATCTATAAGGGTCATTAGACGGATCTCTTTTATATTGGCTTCCATAACGCGCATGTACAGTCTTTGTGCAGTTTTTCGAATTGCTCTTTGCTGCGAGAGTGTAAAATAGTTCTTTGAGATAAGTTTGATGATTGAGTAGCCATTAAGGTAGCAGGCAGTTATCTTCCTAGATATAAGAAAGACGTCTTCGTCAGACTCAACATAGAGAGTTATCTCGCTTATCTCTTTATCTTTCTTAAGACCTGGATAAACTATTAAAGAGCGGTCACGGCCAATGGCAACTGAAACAACGTCACCAGCCTTTAATCCAGTCAACTGAGTCCAATATTTTGGGAGAGAAATCACTAGTGAAGAGCGCCCAAGAGACATAATCTTTCTTTGCTCCATATTACATCATATCCAGTAATATTATATTATTTGAAATTATAAAATATATACTTTTCACTATGAATAAATATTGGTATTGCTCCTACGTGATCAAAAGGAGATAAAAAAGATAGCGTTCTATCCAATTTAATTAATCTTTCCATAAAATAATTTTATGTATCCTTTAACTTTCTCTTTCACTTTATTACGCGCATTTTCTCCAAATTTTCGGAAATCTTTTTCAGCTGGATTAGTCTTCCATGCTTCTATAAAGCCACTTATAAATGCTATTGAAAGGGCTGTTGCAACATTAACCTTTGTTACTCCACCAAACCTAATGGCGTCTAACAATGTCCCTTCTCCCTCTAAAAGCGTGATTCTTTTTCTTTCAGCATCTTGTTGGGTCATGAGTATTCCAGAAGAACCATGCGAAACAAGCGGTATACGCACTTTTTCTTTTATAGTGATTAGCCGATCAAGCCTTATAGGCCATATATCATCCCACATTCCATGAATCGAGCCAAATGCGGCTGCAAGAAAATCGCATCCAGTCCTCTTAACAAAGTATTCAGCATCCTCCGGCCTAGCCATTAAATCCTCGATGGATTTTCCAGTCCTCCCTCGTAAAATTCTCACAGTCTCGGTTGGTGGAAGAGATCTTAGATAAGATATTTCGGACTTAGTAAAATAATCCTCTATTCTGGGTATCTTGCCGATCTCCGCCTCAACTGGTACACCCTTAGCGTGACACATTTCAACAACCTGGCGAGTTAAACGAATATTCTCCTCTAGTGGCAATGAAGAACCATCAAAGAGAACCGCAGTAAAACCCAGCTCAAGAGCCCTCTTAACTTGCTCTATCTCGGTTGCATGATCAAGGTTTAATGCCACGCGCACGTCGGTTTCAGCGGCTGCTATCTTCACCATTCCGGCGGCGAGGGTCCAACCAGCATATTTTGCGGCTCCCGGGCTAACCTGTATTATTACGCCAATAGGTTCACTTAACTCTTTACTTACTTCTTCTGCAGCCCGTATGATTGCTTGAATCATCTCCATATTGTTAGCGTTAAATGCTCCGATAGCCCTTCCTTCCCTAAAAGCTGGTAGAAGCAAATCTTTTTCATTAACAAGAGGCATTTAGGCACCCACGAAAATAATTTTTAATTATTTTATAAAGAAAAATGGGGTCTCTTACATTCTAGCCTCCTTCTAGTGGAGGGATTATTGCAACTCTATCCCCATCAGATAGACTAGCATTCGCTCCGCCCAGAAACTCTATATTTTGTCCATTAAGCACTATGAGCATCCCATCTTTTAATAGGGATTCTGTTGTTTTTTCATTATATTTTGAGACTACTGCCTCAAATAAATCTCTAATAGTTGAGCCTTCAGGGAGATCGAAGGCGAATTCTTTCGCTCCAAGAGTTTTTCTTAAATCCTCATCTAAAAGCATTAATTTAACCTCAATCACTCACTTTTCACCAAGTAATATATTTATCAGCGAAATTTAATCCTATTTCTAGAACCTTTTCCTTTCTTGGCCTGCCTTCGTTGTCCAATCCCCCTCAGCATAAAATTCATTAAGCATAGGTTCCAGTTCAACAACCTGTCCCTTAGCCGCGCCCTCACTTAGAGGTTCCTCTAGGAACCTTTTGGGCAATGTGTCATCTTTTCTTCTCACGCCCATCCTTACATTAAAGATTCTTTGGAGAGTCCATATTTTCTCTCCAGCTCTCATTAAATCCTTCAGCGTAGTCTTCCACCCAGTTACTGCGGTATAGAGTTGAGAAAGCATTTTTAATGGTACCCCGCCCAAAGAGATAAACAAACTTACATAGCCCTAATGCATCTATCACACGGCTTGCATCTTGCATCACTTTAACTAAATGCGCTTTTCCCCTCGATTGAGAATCCATTTACCTGTTTATCGAATCCTATATCTGGAAGAAGAATCCCTCTAGATGGAAGCATGAAAGCCCTCTTAAATGACAGGCCCCTCTCAGATATAGCGTACTGCAATCCCATCTCCTTAAATCGGTATGGGCTATGCATTGGGATCTCAAGACCCCTAACATGCATGGCGTATCTCTCGGCATCTCTCCCTATTTTCTCAGCAGCCCTCATAGACCCCTCTCCCAGTATGGCGCCAAATCCTTCTCTCCTACCTATAAGCTCAACCATTCTAATTATCACATCTGGGTCGCCCCACTTCAATTCGATCCCGCCAACGTCATCCCTAGTTATTATACCCTTTCATAGCACTCCATTGCGAAGGCTATTGTCGCGCCAGTGGATATGGTATCTAACCCATATCTATTGCATAACTCATTTGCTTTTGCAATGGCTTTTAAATTATCATTCATGCAGAGAGATCCCAAAGCTGCTATAGTTTCATATTCTGGACCATAACCCTCAAGGGGAGCATAGGGTCCACCTTAATATATCTTCCACAAGCTACGTGGCATGCGAAGCAAGCTTTTTTACCTGCTAAAATAGTCTCAGCCATCCTCATGCCCGATATTTTTTCGGCTCTAGGAAACTTGCCTTTAGTCCAATTCTTTATTGGTAGGTTGCCCATCTCCTCAAACGCTATAGTACCCCTTGCAGTTCCGTAATCGGAAAGACCCTTTAAACGCTCCCTTGTAATACTTACTATTTCCTTCCGCAAATCATTAAGTAAATCCGGATTAGCAACACTTATGTTCCCGGAGCCTAAGGCAGCTATTGCCTTCAGTTTTTTGATCCCATAACTGCTCCTAAACCACAACGTCCAGCCGCCCTACCATTATCGCTTATAATGGAAGATAATCTGACAAGTCTTTCTCCAGCTGGCCCAATACATACAATGGCAGCTCTCTTCTCACCCAAATCATTTTTAATGGCTTCGCATGTGGTATATGTGTCCATGCCCCAGAAGCTAGCTGCATCCCTGATTTCGATATTGCCATCATATATCCATAGGTAAACTGGTTTATTCGATGCTCCATCGATTATAAGCATATTATATCCGGCACGCTTAAGTTCGATTCCCATATTAGCTGAGAAAACAGACTCACCCCAAATACTTGTTAAGGGGGATCTTGATACGACAATGGACTTACATGCCGCTGGGGCTATAGAGCCAGTTAGAACGCCCGTTAATAAAATCAGCTTATTCTTTGGGCTGAAGGGATCTACGCTCGGATCCACTTCTTCAAGCATAATCTTAGAGGCGATGCCTAAGCAGCCAAGTAAATTTCTCGCTAAGAAAAAATCTAGATCTTCCACGCAAAATTCTTTATTGGAGAGATTAACTCTCAGTATCTTATCAGCATATCCACTAATCATCTCTCTTTCCTCCAGCAATTTTTTATTTTATTTATCAGAATAGCTTTTGTCATTAAAAGGATCATATGAGACGTTTAACCCCCTCCTCCATAAAAGGTTCGCTTAGTAATTTTCCCTTATAACCCGAAGGTCTCTCTATAAATTCATCTCATAACGGGGCAAAAAGATTTCATTTTACTCGTATTTGCCATATTTTTTAACTAGCTCAATAACCCTCTTGTAGTTTTTAAAGCCGATGTTTTTCGGAATTGAGTGATCTGAATGGTAGATGTATCCCCCATCTTCTTTAGCGATAGTTATCTTCCTCCTTATCTCGTCCTCTATCGGTCTTAAATCATCCAGGGCCATAAGTCTCGTATCTATTCCGCCCATAAACGTGATCTTGTCTCCATACTTCTCTTTAAGCTCCACTAGATCCATTCCGGCCTTAACCTCTAAGGGCTGAAGACAATCAATCCCCTCCTCAATAAAGTATGGAATGAGATCCTTAACCCGCCCGCAAGAGTGGAGAAAAACGTATATTCCATGGTTATGAAAGAACCGACATAGTTCCTTAAAAATCGGGTGGAGCTGCTCCTCAAAGTGTTTTGGTGAGAAAAATAGACCGTTTCTATATCCTAGGTCACAGTAAAGAAAAGCTCCATCAAATTTGAAGCCCCCCCGCATCATCCGTTCATACATTTCCATGACAAGCTTAGCGTCGGTCCAATATATGTCAATGATCCAGCTTGGCTCTTTAATGATAGCCCTTAATAATCTTTCAGAAGCAACGTATCTCTGTGCCCTATCATATCCTATTGTAGCACCATACATTATGAAGCGTCCACGACTGTACTCACGGTGAAAGGCTCTGAGACCTGAAACCCAATCAACTCTATAATCATCGGCGATAAGCCTAGGTTTAATAAGGGTCTCCCAGTCATCCCTAGTTTTGCATGGGTAATCAATAATCAAAGGCGTCGTGGAATAATCTTTGCGATTTTTCCTTATACCACCATATTGATCTCTTTCAATAATATATTCCCCGTTCTCATAGAGCACTTCGACAGGAAAACGTGGGCTTGTATCTGCCTCAAAAATAGCAATCTCGAAACCGAAATAATCGTCCGGAGAAACCCCAGAAGGCAATCCTTCACCTCTCCACCGGTCAATCGTTGCTTGCCAAATACTGTCGTGGATCGGAATACGGTCTGCCTCATGATGCTGCAGAATCCTTTTTATTCTCTCTCGGGGCTTTAATTCCTCCGGCATGTTTAATCAACCTCTGGACATCCACATTTTGCATATGTTTACGCCTTCAATAGCATCCTTTGCAGCAGCATCGGCCCCGATCTTTTTTGCAAACTCCTCAGTTATCGGGGCACCACCAATGATCACCTTAACCTTATCTCTTAATCCAGCCTCTTTAAGCGCTTTAATAACATTCTCCATTTCATCCATAGTTGTCGTTAATAGTGCTGACATGGCAATTATGTCTGGTTTATGCTCCTTGGCGGCTTCGATGAATCTCTCTGGGGGCACATCTACCCCCAGGTCTATCACATCAAAGCCCGCCGCCCTCAATAATGTTGCAACAATATTTTTACCAATGTCATGCAAGTCACCTCTAACGGTTCCAATAGCTACTTTGCCAATTTTTTTGGCTTCGCCACTTTTTAGGTGAGGTTCAAGAACTTTCATGCCCTCCTTAATAATCTCGCCAGCCACGACCAGCTCGGCTAAATAATATTCTTCCCTCTCATATTTTTCGCCAACGATCTCTAGGCCCTTAGAAAACCCTTTTATTATGATATCATAGGCGGGGATGCCCACCTCGATAGCTTTCATACATAGCTTTTGGATCCCCTCAACGTTAAGATTCACAATAGCTCTCTTAATTTCATCTAAAATTTCTTCCCAGCTCATAAGATTCTTAGTCACCGCTTTTTAGATTAGATTTCCCGCTTAAAAGTCTCGGTCTCATATCTCATAAACCTCTCCCTTTTCCGGTAGAATTATCCTGCTGTTTAAGTCACCTAAGAATTTGCTGAATAGTCTCTGATATTCGCCATGTATTGGAAAAATCCTTTTTGGCTTAATTGCTTCTAGAAACTTTCTAAGATGCAATGGTGTTATGTGCCCAGAGACATGAATGTGATACTGCGGCAAACCATAGTGCTCCAGCCAACTTATAAGCCTGTTAAAATCCATTTCCATCTCCTCATTAAATGGCTCAGATGCTGACAGTATATAACAGCTTCCTGGAAGCGGATTAATTTCGATAAGCCAGTTTAGACTAAAGAAGGGCAAGCACATTATTATCTCACTTTGTCTCTTGGATATTTCCTGTGGACTTATCATTTCACCATATTTCATAATCTTTTGCTCCCACCGAAAATACCTTTTCTTTTCCTTTTGAAAGATCAGAACATCTTTAAGCCTTGGAGCTTTTAATCGGCTATCCGAACTCAGCATATGTAGAAGATAGGCTTGTTTAGGCGTAACTACAAGCCGTCTACCACCCCTTGACGCAATCTCACAGAACGATCTTAATCTATCAATATCAGCATAAGCAAAATCCGTTAATACTAAATTACGAGTATTTCCGACAACCATGTTAAGCTTCTCCATAACCTCATGCTCTGAGGAGACCTCAACCTCGGTCATATTTGTATGCTCACATATAACGGCTTCTGGTCTTTCTTTAAATGAAGCCTCTAGAAAATCTTCCGTCAATTCTGGTCTCTGCCCGTGTCTCCTGAAATCCCCAGTATAAACGATTGGACCGGAAGAAGTGTAGATTATAAAGCCATATGATCCTGGAACAGAATGGTCTACATGTACTGGCATAATTTCAAGGGAGCCAATCCTTATTTTATCGCCTGTACGGAATTTCCTGAATGTTATCCCCTTAAGGTTAAATTCTACATTCGTTGGGCGCACTTCATTTAAAGTGTTAAGTATAAGGGATGTTGTCTCTCCACAATAAACTGGTATATCTCTTCTCAAAAGCGATACGTGAGCTGAATGATCCATATGGGAGTGTGAGAGGAAAACAGCGTCAATATATCGCTCAGATTCATCAAAATAGTATACTCCTTTTAGGTTAGGCAATAACCCTATCTTAATTAGCTCAGAGCTATTTCTCGGCGAGAGAAAAGGTGTAGAATAAAATTTATCCCTTAGCGTGAAAGATGCCCCAAAATCAAAGAAGACTTTTGCATCATTATCCTCTACTAGAATCTTATTTCCACCAACCTCATTCACACCGCCATAAAAAGATATTTTAACCCCCAACTTGCACCCCTCCCAGCCTTTTATAATTTAGTGTTTTCAGCAGATTTTTGCACGAATTTACTATTGTTAAAAGTATATGTGGCGGTGTAAAGAAACTGAATACTCTCATGTATTTTAGTGATAATGCTCTCTTAACATTCTCTAAATTTCCATTTGATATAATATATCCGTTTATGAACTCTCTTACAATTTCCTCAACCATATTTGCTGGTAGTAAAATGTAGTGCCCTGAATAATAGAGAAACTCGGCAATATCCCATACCTGGTCTCCTCCTCTCTCCGCTTGCTCAAGATCTACAAAAAATATCCTTCCATCATCCGCTACTATTATATTCTCTGGCTTGCAATCGCCAATAGATACGCCTAACATGTGAATTTTAGCTATCTCACACCCTATTTTCCTGATAACCTCAAGAAGATTCCTCTTTTCCTCTCCCGCTCTGCATAATTGTTTAATCACTTTAGAAGCTGCCGCGCCTTCAATATGCTCTTGGATAATGATTTTCTCTTCTGGGCTAACATAAATTATTGCTGGTACGTTGATTCCATGAGAGGATAAAAATCTATTTATCGTATACTCTTTCTCAAGTCTAGTTTTCCCAAGCACAGCGAAGTTTCTTGTACCTAGTGTCCAAATGGTTATAGGAAACCATTTCCAACCATACCAATCCTTGAAGATTTTGACAACAAATTTCCTTTCTTTATTATCGTCAAAAAATCTTAGCACATATACGCTATTAAGAACCCCGCCCAGTTTCTTGACGCTGCACGCGAAAATAGAATTCTTAGTAAGAAATTTTCTAACAATTTCTTTTATGCTTATTTTCTCAGTAAATGGTATTATGCCCAATGCTGTTGGTATAAAAATGTATTTTCTCGGGTTCTCAAGCGCTTTGAGGGATTTTTTGGAGAAATCTTTTGAATGATATGTGCTGTATATCCTGTTTTCATCGAGAAGGGACTCTCTAATTTCTGGGAAAATTCCAAGAATGTAACGAATTATATTAGCTCTGACAACATTGAATAAGCCCACTAAATAATAACCGCGCTTCTCTTTAACTTTTGTAATATATTCATCAGTCATCTTAAGGAAGCGCTCATTAGTCGTGCAAAGGGCTCCCTCATCAATAAGCTCATCTATCGCGGCCCTAAATCCCCTGATCATTCTGGAAATGTTCTTCTCTTTTTCCTTCCCTCTAAGAATATTTATGAAGCGATATGATATTGGCGGAAAAAGAATCGCCCTGCGCGTTAAATATTCATATATAAAGTACTCAGGTTCAATCAAAAAATCTCTTGACATTTCTGGGAAGCCCAGAACTAGATTAGTCAGAATATTATTCACGATATTCTTTTTTACCTTGACCTCTTGGCTCCATAAATACTCTATGCCCATAATTGGCTCATAAGGCGTTATAAGATTTTCAGAAAATATTCCACCAAAATATTCATATTTAATATCATTCTCAAAACTATTTCTATCGACTATTAGCAGGCGAACCTTTTTATCCGCTAGCCATTCAGACTGGCACCTTAAAGTAGTTCTTTTTGACCCAGTTATAACTAGAATATCTATCGCGCTTCTCTCATCTGCATATCCCCCAGCATACGCTCCATAAACTAGACTAGCAAAAACATCGGCAACCCTATCTTTCAAGAGAAAATGAAGTGCTCTCTTTAATTCTTCACTTAACTGTATTGGCATTTCTCTAGATAGTAACATGGTTCCTCTTGCAAAACCTTGTCATAATCCCTTATAGATCTAAATTATTATAATATTTTTCAGCTAGATATATATTGTGCATAGATTTTATGCCGAAGCTATTAGAACCAAGTATTGGATGCCTGGAGAAAATTATTTAGAGAGAATAGCTGAGGCTGTTGAGGGAAGAGTTTCTGATGGTGATGTGATAGTTATTTCCGAGAAAGCTATCTGCATAGCGAAGAAATTATTAATTAATGAGGAAAGTATTAAACCTAGCCCTCTTGCCCGCTTCTTAGCCTGCTTCTGGATGAGACTTATATGGGGATATTTCCTTGGAATCCTATGCCACCTAAAGAAAAAGAACATTATACGTTTAAGAAACTATCCGTTTAGAGAAGGCGCAGCCCATAAGGAGGTTACATTGAGGTATGCTGGTTTTCTTCACGCTTTAATGTGGGGTTCTGAGGGCGGTATAGATGGAAGTAACCTTCCCTACGCATACGTCAGTCTCCCCCTAAAAAATGCTCAACAAGTTGCAGAAGAGATCCGTGAGTATTTAAAGAATAGACTCGGGATAAACTTGATAATTATGATAGTTGACACAGACAAAACATATTCTTTCAGAAATTTTCACTTTACGCACCGACCATGGCCATTAAAGGGAATTCATGTGCTCCCTGGATTCATAGCATATGTTATCGGTAGATCCCTTAAACTTAAGCGTAGACCTACACCACTAGCATTGGCTGGCGCAGTGATGAGTGTAGAGTTAGCGCTCAGGATGGCTGAGGTCGCCGATAAGGTAAGGGGGCATGGATCCGGCCGCACAGTTTGGGATATGGCTGAAAATTTTCGTGTAAATTTAACTGGTGTGACATGGGATATGCTTAAAAGGCTGGAGCATAAACCCATAGTACTCATTAGATTTTTAAGTTCCATGTAAAATGATTATTATCTAGGAAAAGTGGAGATAACTGTGGTGTGTATTGAGAGAAAGCTTAAAAAATTAAATTATTTGATTGAGAGACTTAAAGATGAGGTTTCGGAGGGCGCGCTATTAATTGTTGAGGGAGAAAAGGATATCGATTCTCTTAGAACCATTGGAATAATTGGAATAAAAAATAATATAATAGCTATTAAATCTGGCGGAAAAACTCTTCAGGAAATTATAGACCGAATCTCTTTTTCGGATAAAGAAGTTATATTGCTAACGGACTTTGATAGAAAAGGTAGAGAGCTTGCGTGGCGCTTATACAAGTCTCTTGAGAGAATGAAGATAAAAGTTAATTTGAGATTTTGGAGTGAGATATGCGAGTTACTTGGGGGTGACATAAAAGATATAGAGGGATTAGCGGGTTGCTTAGAGAATTTGAGGAAGAAAGTTGAAAAAGGCTTGTCGGATATAAATTAAGGAAAGGATAAGAATATATGTAAGATCCGAAAAGAAATAATTAAGGTTAGTTAAGACTGTAGGGAATTCGATGTTTATTAACCTGATTAATTTCATTATTTGGAGGTCAATAGTTTATGAGCTCGCACTCACTAGCAATAAAATACATAATTAAAGCGAAGTTTGAGGTCGATGGGATAGTTGAAAAGCCAGATGTTATTGGCGCAATCTTTGGTCAAACGGAAGGACTTTTTGGGGCAGAATTGGATTTAAGAGAGCTCCAGAAGTCTGGTAGAGTTGGTAGAATAGAAGTTGAAGTAACTTTACAGAGAGACAATAAAACTGTGGGGACAATAATCATTCCAACGAGCCTAGATAAAGTTTCAACGGCAATCATAGCTGCGAGTGTTGAGAGTATAGATAGAATTGGACCATGCACCGCTAAAATAACTTTAGAAAAAATTGAGGATATTAGAGAGACAAAGCGTAAAGCTATAATTGAAAGAGCAAAGGAGATACTTCAGAAATGGAGTCTTGAAACGTTACCTGAGACTGAGGAGATGTTAAAAGAAGTTTCAGAAATACTTAGAGTGGCGAGGATAAGGGAGTATGGTCCGGAGAAGCTTCCAGCTGGGCCAGAAGTAGATTCTGCAAAGGAAATAATTATTGTTGAGGGTAGAGCAGATGTAATAAACCTTGTGAGACACGGTATATACAACGTTATAGCGTTAGAGGGCGTCAAAATACCTGAAACAGTTATCAAGTTAACTAGAGAAAAAGAGGCGACAGCTTTTCTAGATGGTGATCACGGTGGGGACCTAATTCTTAAGGAGCTATTAAATGTCGCCAACATAAAATACGTAGCTAGGGCTCCAAAAGGAAAGGAGGTTGAGGATTTAACTGCTAAAGAGATTGAGGAAGCTTTACGCAATAGGGTTTCGGTTGAGGAGATTTTTGAGCGGAAGAAGAAGCGTAAAAAAATTCTTGTGTCAAAGGAGATAATTGAAGCGGCAGAAGAGCTTAGGGGGAGCTTTGAAGCGATTCTTTTCAACGAGAAAATGGAGAGAATTGGTAGGCTCCCTGTGAGTGAGCTTGCTGAGAAACTGAGGGAGATGGAGAGTGTAAATACCGTAGTTTTTGATGGAATAATAACTCAAAGGCTTGTTGATATAGCTAGCGAAAGAAATATTAAGTATCTTATTGGAGCCCGCATCTCAGATGTCATAAAGCAGCCTCTGGGAATATCATTGTTAACGTTTGATGATATACTCGATTAAGTCAACTTTTCCCAAAAAACTCGAGTAATGTTTGCGCATTTCCCGTCTTAGGAGGCAATAAATCGTTTTCTTTAATGCCAAATAATGAGAGTATTCTCAATGCCGCTGGAATTATTTGATTTGCCACGTAGTATTCTATGTCAACTTCGTCATATGATGCTAAAATATACGGTTTGGCTCGCTCATGAAGCTTACCTGAACCAGCTGCTATAATATAACCAATTTTATCGCCGACAGTTAATGCCCAACCTTCCCTCTGGAGAATCTTTGCAGCCTCAACATGCGGGGCCTTCACCTCATACTCCTCAGGAGACTTTGTTAACGTTTTCCATATTATTAGGTCACGGTATGGAACCCTTCTATTTCTTAAACTTGTTATATATTTTCGTACATAATCTACAGCTTTACTGACAGCCAGTTCCTTTAAGATTTTTTCTAAAATTTTTTCTTGAATATCCTTTGCGACGTTTGCCCAATCTCCTCTAACAACCTCTAACCCAACTATATCAAGTCTTCCATCCTGCATTAAGCCGCAATAACGCTTCTTTGCTTCCGTGAAGAGTACGCGCACATATATTTTATCTGGTTTTATCTCTAAGCCAAATCTCTCCTCAATGATTTTTGATAGTTTTTCTATTTTTTCTATGTCATTCTTCACGAAGATGCTGTCTGTGTCACCATAAATTACTTCTAAACCGAGGTTTTTGGCAATCCTAATAGTATCCATGATGATATGTCTACCCCATGCGGTAACCGCCTCAGCAACAGGCTTAATATACCATCTCGCGCCTATCCATCCGGCATAACCATACGTTGCATTTGCAATTACCTTAATTGCTTTTTGGCGAGCGTCAAGAAGTCTATACTTAACTGTTCCATGATCAACTTTCTTAAGCTCCGCTCTTACATAATCTCTTGCCTTAATAAGTTTTGTAAGAACTTCACGATAAAACCCTGGGGGCTCCTTCCTAAATTTATGATTTACCTCAGGCGCTATGAAGACGCCAGATTCAGGTTCAGGTTCCTCTGCAGAGATGTAGGTGTCTGGCGAAGCGTTGTAGGTTATCATTATATTTGGATACATAGATTTAAAATCTAAAACTGCTATGTTTTCATGGATCCCGGGCTTAGGCTCTAGGACGAGGGCGCCAGCATAGGAAGTATATGGCCTCTCAACTTTTTTCGGCACTAATTCGCCCATTTGGTAAGCATGGCGTATCAGGAACCATTCAACTCTAAAGCCGACCGCTGCCGTGCCAACTTGATCTAATGGTAAACCGACCAGGCTTGAGAGCTGAATGGCGAAATCCAGAATTGCCTTGGTTATACCCATTATACATTTCGTATTATCCATGGAAAACCTTAGTAGCTCCAGTCTTTTCTCCGGGTCATCCCAGTATTGGGCATATTCAACGTCTTCTATTAATATCCTCTCTCCTATTTTCATTATCCCTAAGTAATCCGCTATATGTTCTAGAGTTTTAATTTTAACTTCAGGAAATTCATCTGCATAATCAAAGAGATCTATGTTAGCCCTGCCAGTTATAGAAATATGCCCATAAGTACTTGTATGCGGCTCTGTATTCGCTCTATCGATCTTCAGGGATATCCCATTTATCCGCGCCCTCGTCATCAAATATGGTATGTCCTTTCTATTTGTTTCAAAGCCGACAATTATATCTGGGTCAAATTTTCTTAGATACTCTATAAAATCATTAATAATTTTTCCATCATCTCCAGTCCTCTCCGCGATAAACTGCCTTTCTTCGCCAGCGCTCGTCATGGCTGAAATTATTATGATTGAATCCCTTTCAGGCTTTGGTGAACCTTTTTGGCTATAACTTATAATCGAGAAACTTAAAATTTTCAATTTTGGGTTTTCAATAATCTCTGGTAAATATTTTGGTCTCGATTTTGCAATCAGTACTCTATCAACCTGCATATCTAATTTATTATTTTCCTCTTCCACCTCCACCTCGTGCCAGCCGCATGGGACAATATTATTGTCAATCATATAGCGCATGGAATATCTTATATCATCCTCAAGAAAGCTACCGACGCCCTTTATCCTCGAGATCACCTTGATGCATTCTTGCATCATATCCGGATTCTGACAGTAAACTTTGACAGCCTTTACTAGCTTTCCAAAAAACTTCCGGTCTACAACTTCTGAGCTAACCATATACGGTAAGCTGGTGCCTACCCGCTTTACTCTCTCAGCGAGTTTCTCAGCATCTTCTCCAGCTTCTGGGAGAACATAAAAATATGTTGTGAATCCTCTATCAATGACTAAAATTCTCTCTCCATCATCATTTATACCCCAAAGCCAGACTTCAGGATTATTATCCCTTACTTCATAATTTATATCTAACAACCAGAAGCGGCATAAAGGCAAACTTTCACGTCTCCTCTAAATCTTATTGTGTAAAATTTATAGAATTAATTTTTGCATGTAAGAAAATAACTATTGCGCTTACACAAACAAAATTAAGAATATTTTATTAGCGCTTATATTTTACAATTACAAATTATATTATTGTTTTATATGCTTTGGGGCGATGTTTAATGTTAATTGCTATCCTAGGTGGCGGTGTTCTGGGCGAAGCTATCGCAAGGGGTCTGATTTCAAGCGGCTATGAAGTTATAGTTACCGAGAAAAGGGATGAGCGCATACGCGAACTTGAGAAGCTTGGTTTTATAGTCATGAAAAATAATAAGGCAGCTGTTAAACAAGCTGAAATTGTGATACTTTGCGTTAAACCAAAGGATATTGAAGATTTACTAAATGAAATTAGTGAAGAAATAAAGGGCAAGATCCTGATCTCCGTGGCTGCAGTCATATCAATAAGCTTCCTTAAAAAGGTAGCTCAGGGCGCAAAGATATTTAGAGCCATGCCAAACCTAGCAGTGCTCGTTCGTGAAGCATTTATAGCTTACTCAGCTGACCAGAATATAAGCCAAGGAGACATTGAAGTTGTTACAAAGGTACTTGGGGCTCTTGGAAAGGTCTATATGGTTGAAGAGACCCACATGGATGCTATAACAGCCTTAAATGGTTGTGCGCCAGCTTATATGTCACTTGTAGCTGAAGCCATGATGTATGCTGGTCTAGAAATAGGCCTTGAAAGGGATCTGACCTTAGCCATAGTTGCGCAGGCAATGATTGGGACAGGGAAATTAATCCTTGATGGTAAGAAAACCCCATCTGAAATATGCGCTATGGTTACGACCCCTGGTGGGGTTACCGTGGAGGGATTATTTGAGCTAGAGAGCTTCCCAGTAAGACACGCGTTTATGAGGGCTATTAAAGCAGCTGCTGAGAAGACGCGCAAGACATCGCTTTCGTTTGGTTACCAGACGGATTCCTAACATGAAGGCACCATCTTATCAGTTTTCGCAAGATCCTTCAACCTTTCAATTCCGTTTATCTCCCTGATATATGTGGCGACGCTCTTCGGAAGAAGATCTTCCCAGTTTAGATCTAGGAGCATTCTACGTCTAATCTCGGTCGCTGAGCAGACATCCCTCCTATAGAAGGGTATTGACTCAACCCTAAAACCACTTTCAATAAACAGGCGCCTAGTTAACGGCTCATTTGAATATACTACTTCAAACCTTGGGACATGAGAACATACGTGAGAAACCCATAAGCTATGGACGTTAAGGTCCGCAACCGGGATAATATAGTATCTACCTGGATCAACCCTTATTTCATTTAATGCAAGCCTAATCATATAAATTCTCTCACCAGCCGTGAATGGATTCTCGAGTGTATGACTTTCTTGAGAGCTGCCGACAACAATTATTATCTCATTAGCATTGTTGAGAATATATTTTATGGCTTCAAGGTGACCTAAGTGGAATGGCTGGAAACGCCCGACATAAAGCGCTCTAATAGACTTTGTATTACTTCTATTTTTGCCCTCTTTTTCCATATCGATTTCCTTCACACCTGCCGGTTGCTGTAAACTTATTAATATTTAATTAAATCTGTTTTATTGTGATTTAAATGTGCTGTGTTGATATGAAAAGTAATGAGGACTTAACCAAATATCTTCTTCGTATGACAGATTTTGAGAGGGCTGTTTTGTTAGAGGTCTTTAAGATACCTAGGGGAAAGGTTTCCACATATAAGCGCATAGCTGAGAGGGTTGGGCGGCCAAGAGCATTTAGGGCTGTCGGAAATACCTTGCATAAGAATCCGCTTTCACCAATGATTCCTTGTCATAGGGTCGTTAGGTCTGATGGCCGGATAGTTGGTGAAACTATCGTGGAAGTCGAAGAGCGGAGAAGATTATTGTTGGAAGAAGGCATACCAGTAATCAATTACCGTGTAAAATTAAGCAACGAGATTCTTTATTAGGGAATAACGTAAACAATTATCTAAAAAAGTTTATTAACGAAGATTCTCAACAAATATATTAGTTCATAATCTTATTTTGGAGTGGAGAGTATAATATTGACTCAGTATTTAACGATTCCGGGGGCGACGACGGTTGGTATAGTATGCTCTAATGGCGTTGTGTTGGCGTCAGAGAAGAGGGTTTCGTATGGTAACTTTGTTCTAAGTCGTTCTGCTAAGAAGGTCTTTAGGGTTTCTAGCCATATAGGCGCGGCTTGTGCTGGTCTTGTCTCTGACATGCAAATACTGGTGCGTGAGATCGGGGTTTATGCAAATCTCTTTAAGCTTGAAACTGGACGCCCAATAAGCGTTAAAGCTGCGGCGAAAGTGATGTCTAATCTGCTCTTCAGCAGTAGGCTGATTCCCTATATAACTGAGACGATAATTGGCGGTGTTGATGATGAGGGACCATCGCTGTATGTGCTTGATCTTTTAGGCTCAGCTATACCAGATAAATATGCTGCTGTAGGCTCTGGAGCAGAAATAGCAATAGGTGTCCTAGAAGGCGAATATAAGGAGGGTATGACCGTTGAGGAGGGAAAAAATTTGGCTATAAAAGCCATAAAGTCCGCGATAAGCCGTGATGCTATGAGCGGTGATGGAATAGATATCCTAGTGATAACAAAAGATGGAATCAAAGAAGAATCTATTATGTTCTAGACCATCCATAAACTTTTTAGTTTTTATAAAAGGGTGAAACAATGAAATTTAATTTAAGTGATGAGGAGGGGGCTTTTCTTGTTAAGCTGGCGAGACGAGCTGTTCTAGAGAATCTCAAGGATGGAAAAATAATCAGTCCACCCAAAGAAGTTTCATCAAATTTACTTGAGAAGAGAGGCGTTTTCGTCACAATAAACAGTGTGATTAATGGCGAAAAGGCTCTTAGAGGATGTATAGGTTTCCCATACCCAATTTACCCCCTAGTTAGAGGAGTTATAGAAGCCGCAGTAGAATCGGCAACGAGAGACCCGCGCTTCCCACCGATGAAGATTCATGAGCTTGACCATGTAATTTTTGAAGTAAGCGTTCTAACTGAACCCGAATTAATTGAAGTTAATTCACCAATGGAGTATCCTTCAAGAATAAAGATTGGCGAAGATGGACTAATAGTTGAAAGGGGATTCTATAGAGGTCTACTGTTGCCGCAAGTTCCAGTTGAATGGGGATGGGATGAGGAAGAATTTCTATGTCAATGCTGCCTAAAGGCTGGCCTACCGCCGGACGGCTGGCTCCTAAAAGGAACAAAAATCTATAAGTTCCAAGCAATAATTTTCGAGGAAACAAGTCCTAACGGACCAGTAACTAGGAAAACTCTTAAAAAGGAGTAAAATTTATGCAATGTTGTTTGAGGTTACTCGCCATTTATTCCCGTCAATTTTTTGATTCCTTCCTCCTCAATTAGGATCATGTCCTCCATACGCGCTCCACCAAGTCCTGGAATATAAATTCCCGGCTCAACTGTTACAACATTACCCGCAAGTAGCAAATCTTCACTTAATGGTCCCAGCGTTGGAGGCTCATGTATATCTAATCCCACACCATGGCCCAGATTATGAATAAAATATTTATCATAACCATTTTCTGCAATAAATTTCCTGGCAGCTTCATCAACATCCTTTGCCTTAACGCCAGCTCTTATACGATTTATTGCTATCCTCTGCGCCCTTCTGACGGTTTCATGTATATGCTTTTGTATCCACGTTCCTTCCCCGACAATAACAGTTCTAGTCATATCCGCGCAGTACCCATGATACCTGGCTCCAATATCGATCACGACGAGATCTCCATCTTTAATCTCCCGCTCACCTAGACCACCATGTGGATAGGCAGTTTCAGGTCCACTACAAACTATTGTATCAAATGCAACTCCGCTCGAACCCATTTTACGCATTTCATACTCCGCCTCGGCGGCAACTTCCCACACCCTCATACCAGGTTTGATAACTTCAAGAGCCCTTTTCATTCCACAGCTTGTTAATTCAGCCGCTCTTCTTATGAGCGCTAATTCAATTTCATCCTTCACTTTCCTTAGAGACCAAATTATGTCCCCTAGCAGCTCAAACCTAACTTTTCCTAAAGAATCTTTTATTCTTTGATATTCAGCTACATCCATTTTGTCGAACCCTATGGACTTAAATCTTCTTTTCAAAATTGCATCGAGAACCTTTCTTTCAATTTTTTCTCCAACCTCCACTAATTCAACTATTACATTTCTGGCAAGGCTTCTAGCAGCTTCATAATTTACTGAGTACACAAAAAGAATGCTTTCTTCCTCAACTGGAATTAAGAGTTTTGCGCCCCATGGAAAACCACTCAAATAATATATATTCTTTTCATCATTCACTAAAATTGCGTCAAAGCCCATCTCAGCAACATTATCTTTCAGTTTCTTCACGCGCTTTTCGTACACCAAGTGAGGCACCAAGCCAAATATCTTGGTATGCTTATTAATGAGGTTTTGCTAAAAAGATATTTTGCGCAGAATTTCCTCCGGTTTTAATTCTTCTTGAGACCTTATTAAGGCTTCTTCAACATATATTTGAATAGCATATTTAACTGGGTCTATACCTATTGGTATAAAGTTTTCTTTAGCATTAAAATACTCTATAAGCGACGCGGAACATGCGAAGCTTAGGGCTTTGTCCTCAAGTCTTGCTGAGAACATGAGAGTCTCATCTTTTATTTCATCGAGTATAATTTCTCTAGTCTTAGCGATCAATCGATATATATCCTCAGTTATCATTACTGGTTTATATGGGAATTCATTTTTAACAAGAGGATGCCGCGTTTCAATCGCGTAGACTAGAGTTAGATGATCTCTTATTGCCTGTGCCATTTTTCCAACATCTAGTTTTCCAAGAAGAACTTTCATCTGACTTTCAGCTATCTCCACAAAACGCCCCTTTGTTAAGCGGTGAAGTCTGCATAACATTCTATCTTCGATAGCTCTGAAGTTTGGATCTTGGATCGTTACATCATATCCCCTTTTATGAACTGAGACATTATAGTTTACGACGAAGAATGAAGTGAACTTATACGGACCTATAACCTCCCGCTGTGTTTCATATTTTATTTCTCCCTGCTCCATAGCAATCTTAAGCGGCTCAACCATGCCCTTATACCTGAAAAAATCATTAAACTCTGGAATAATAAAGTTGAACGTTCTTCCAGCATAGGCTTGCCCGATTCTGATGAACCTAGCAGGCGTCATCCCCCCGAAGTAGCGATTTCTTCCAGGTATTCCATGGGCTGGTAATCCCATACTCATCTTCCCAAATATTATATCCCTTGTTGCGAAGCTTTTTCCTGTTCCGGGATCGCCAAACAGTGCTAGAGACCACCCCGTCCTCTTAACTACCTTTTTGAGTGGATTAATTACTTCAGCATCTGCTAATCCATACTGTTGAGTTAGACTAAGTAGACTATCAAAGTGTAAGATTGGTCCAAAAAGATTTTGAAGATAACTTGAGAGCTTTGATATGCTGAAGGTTTTACCAAATTTTATCGCCTCTTCAAGCCTGTTTTCAATTAGATCAGATAAATAAGAGTCTAATTCTAAATCCATTTTTTCAATGAGCTTTCTTTCCTCGGCTAATGGATCCATTTTTCTCTTTTCTTCGATTAAATTTATGGTTTCGGTTTTTAATCTTATTTGAGACTTCTCTTTCTTTCCGCTTATTTCAACTTCAACGACTGGAAAAGTTTCTTTTGGTATACTCCATTCTCTGTATTTTTCGCCGATATATGACGTGACTACTATGCCTAAATCCTCTAAATCGCTTAGCATTTCGTAAGCTTGAGGTATTTTAGTAAAATCCTTAATAGTATATGAGTTTATAATGCCGCCGCCTTCAATAATAGCCTTTAGGAAATTCATTCCATCTGAACCATACGTTAATTTAAATCTGCGTAATCCATCGCTAATGAGTTTCCATGAACCCTCAAAAGAGAGCTTTCCATTAATTAGTGTGTAATGCTTCCCTTTAAAGATAGCCCAGTCTCTAGGCTTATATTTCTGGAATATCTGCTTCAGAACATCATCAGTTATTTTTAAAGATATTTCAGTGGCAGCTTCATCTTCATCAATATCCCAGCAACAAGCAAACCTATCAAAGTAAGGTATCTTCAGCCATCTACCAATATCAAACAGATGACTTATAGAATAGGCTCTCTTAAGAAGCTCCTTTCTCTCAGAGATCTTTTCACAATCCTCTGGAATCAACTTTTCCACTCATATCCTCCTTAGAAAACTACCTGTAATAATAGTTTACTTGATTCTTGAAAAATAAATCTTTGTTTATAAAAAGTCACGAAATCTTTATTTAAAAAGCGATCCTTTTTATTGAGTGGCAATGCTCTGTCACAAAAATGCTAATATACGGTAGCTAATGCTTCCTTTTGAACAATTAAAAGTTAAATCTGCATGAGCAAGACAATATGAAAAGATTAAATCTTTTTCCTTTTAACCAATGGTAACAAACAAGAGACTTAATACTAAATCAAAAATAATTTTACTTAAAACAGGACCAATAAGCGCTTAATAAATCTTTTAGCTGATTAACTATCCTCTCAACTTTATCCATATTCTGCCATGGATTTGGCGGGGCTGGATAATGATCCTTTATATCATCTTCACTTTTGTTTAATTCTGCTATACCAGCTATTAACGCATACCAGCAGTAAGGTAGAACGTAAATGTTATATCCGCTTGCAATAAGGAGCACGGCTCTTCCATTACATACCTCATCTGACACTTGACCTATTATATGCGCTATTTTAAAGAAGCCTTTAGCAGTTAATCCGAGACTTCCTAGGTGGTCAGCGAAGTGAGCGTCGCTTCCACCATTGGCTATAATAATTTCAGGCTTAAATTCCTTTGCGAGTGGTGGGAATATCTCTTTTAAAGCATAGAGGTAAGTCTCCTCGCCAGTCCTTATAGGGAGTGGAATATTTACGTTATACCCTGTTCCCCTATTATATCCTATTTCGTTAATAAAGCCGCGCCCCGGGTAAATAGTCATCGGGTCTTGATGTATCGAGATGAAGAGTACTGTGGGATCCGAGTAATATATGTCGCTTGTCCCATTTCCTGCATGAGCATCATAATCAAGGACTAGAAACCTCTTCACATGGAATTTCTCCCTTAAATATTCTATTAAAATAGCTACATCATTGAAGAGGCAGAAGCCACCGCCATAATCCTTGCCAGCATGGTGAAAGCCTCCCCCCAAGGCTACGGCTCTCTCAAATTCGCTCCTAAAAACTGCTTCTCCAGCTCTAATAACTCCGCCAATGATATACATTAAAGCCTCAAGAATTTTCTCTGAAGTCGGTGTATCTATATCGTATAACTCATTTGTCTTAGCTAAACGAAATATATAATCAACATATTTTTTTGTATGCACACTAAGAAGGATTTCCCTTTTAACGGGTTCTGGTCTGATTAATGATATATTCGGCAAATTAAAAAGTTTCATTTTCTCAAAGTATTCCATGGCTCTTATGAATCTGTCTCCTCTAAACGGGTGGTTGATACCTAAATCATACTGGGTATATTTCTCATGATATACTATGCATGTTTTTTTAGAAGGCAAGAATTTCTCTCCTGAACGCGCTTTTGTTTGTTCAATTAATATTTTTATTAATGATCTCAACATATTAAACTTAGTGATGCAAATCAATGTTTATTCCAAAGCATATATATTGGGGCAATAATTTTCTTTACAATCTCGTTTCTTGGTTCCCTCAGGATTTCCTCAGGCTTACCGAATTGTATTATCCTACCAGAGTACATGATTGCAATCTGATCACCAATTTTGAAGGCATCCTCTGGATTATGCGTTACGCAAAGTGTCGTTACACCAGTCTTCCTCTGTAGATTTTTGAGGTTCGCTATAACCTCAGTCTTAGTCATTTCATCAATATTGCTAAGCGGTTCGTCGAGCAGTAGAAGGGATGGTTTTGTCGCAAGAGCTCTAGCTAAAGCTACACGCTGTCTCTGTCCACCACTTAGCTCCTTCGGTCTCCGCTTCTCAAGTCCCTCTAAACCAACTATCTCTAGTAGGCTCTTCACCCTTTCATCAATTTCATTCCTTGGGTAGCCCCTAACCTTTAGACCAAAGGATATGTTCTCGTAGACGTTCAGATGCGGAAATAAGCCGAAGTCTTGCGGTACATAACCTATATTCCTTTTTTCAATGGGCATATTGGTGACGTCCTCATCACCTATCAATATCGACCCTTTATCTGGTCTTAAAGCCCCTAAAACAACTAGGAGCAGGGTTGTCTTGCCGCATCCGCTTGGCCCCATGATAACCATGAGCTCACCAGATTTCACAAAGAGGTCAACTTCATCTAAAGCCTTTACGTTGCCAAAGTATTTTGAAACCTTCCAAACTGAGAGACTTTTCATTCACTTCTCCTCGCAATAAATCTGAATAGAAGTAGAGCCGCTATTGATAAACTCTCTGTTATTACAGAGGCGGCTATCGCTATTTCTGGGCTTTCCCGGGAGGCTAGATAAATTAATACTGGAAGCGTTTCCGTCACCCATGGAATCGCACCTGCAAAAATTAATGTTGCGGCTAGCTCACCCATAGCTCTTGCCCACGTTAGCGAGAAGCCAGCAGCTAAGTCTCTAAAAGTCATTGGGAGAAGGATTCTGCTCAAAATATGGCTAGTTTTCGCCCCTAAAGACCTGGCTATTATATCTATCCCGCTCTCCCTTATCTCATGGAAGCGTCTGGCGGCGAAGCTTATTGTGAAGGGCGCTGAAACATAGAACTTTGCTATTATTACTGCCATGAACGTATAAGCCAAACCGAAACGCCCAAACATAAGTAAATAGACAAGCCCCTCTGTAACCGGAGGAAAAGTTTGTGGAAGATCTATTAAAAACGTTTCGAGAATATACTTTCCGTGAAAATCAGAGTAAGTTAGTATGTAGGCAACTGGGATCGCGGCCGCTATGGCTAGAGCGCCAACGATGAATGCCGAGGAAACGCTAATCACGATTGCTCCATGAACTCTTCTATCGAATAATGCGCTTAAGACAAGATCCCATTTCTCACCGACAGCAACATAAAGGTAAAGAATTGATATAAACATGTAAATTATTACGACTGAAGCCATTAATTTTATTGCGATCTCAAGTTTATCACCCATCTTTTCACCTTAAGCAACCGTGCGTAGGAATTCATCTATTTTTGGGTTAAAAGCAATATTGCTTGAGCAAGATCTCCGCCTGTCTGCTCAAGTGCTGCTCTTGCTTCCTCCAAGCTCACATTTGCCTGCTGGGCAACCAGAATAACATCCTCTTCCGGAATCTGAACTTTTTTCACGATGCTTCTTTCAGCGATCTTCTCACCAGTTATCTGAAATACTTTCTGCCCTTGAACCTCAAGAACTGTGACTTCAGGGTTCTCTATTACTATTTCCATATCCCTAGCCTTGATTATAACCTCGCTTGCCTCGATTGTCCTCATACTCATACCCATGCGCTGTAAGAGTCTCTTAGCTTCTCGTGGGCTCAGTCTCCGCATGATTTAATCCCCCTTTCATTACACATAAATGTTTTCCTCTTTTGTCTATTTATCTTTCGCATCTGCCTTTGCGCACCTTAACAGCGACTCCCCTTCTAAAGGTCTTCATTTCATGACCAGAAAGTAGCGCCTTACCGACAGCTACAATATTTTCATCATCATCTATGACGATAACTTCTTCTCTGGGGCGAATTTCTTCATCTGCGTCCACAACATGTTTGGCGAATACATCATTTCCTGCTTCAATGAAAGGGATTACACTATCGTCTACCTTAACCCATAAGCGCTTCCGCCCCATTGATGAAAAGACTCTTCTTGCCCCTTCAATAGTTAGCGTGAAAAGCCCAGTTATCGGATTTAATGCTGCTAAAAGTTCCTCGCCTAAATAAATATATTTTATTCTACCAGTCTTTTTAGAGAAGAGGACTTTGATATGATCTGGAAATAGCTTTTCTCCGATATCTTCGCCAAATTGATAGCTAGATATTTTTCTTACGCGTTCTAGAACGTTTCTCCAAGTAATATTTGAGTTCCCCCTCCAATGAAACCCCGCGAAACATTTTCTGAGTGATTTCAAGATAAATAAATTAAGGTTGATGTTAAAATATTTTATTGATTAAATGTATTAAGGTGCTCCGCTTTGCAATGTGATGTTTGTGGTCGTGAAATTATTGGGAAACCGCATAGGGTGATTATTGAAAAGGCTAGAGTGATCACGTGTGCTGAGTGTGCAAAGCTTGGTTCAGATTACTGGACTCCAAAAGATGAAATCTACCAGAAAAAAGATGCTCCAGTCTTATTGAAGAGCACAAAGCCAATCGCAGGAAATAAATATTTCCGTGATCAGCTGCCTTCACTAGATAATCTTGAGATAATTGAAGGCTTTGGATTAATAGTTAAAAGAGCGCGTGAGAAATTAGGTTTAACACCCGAGGGTCTTGGCAGGATGATTGGAGAGAAGGAGTCTGTAGTAAAAAAGATTGAGAGCGAGAAAATTATCCCAGACGTTAGGTTAGCGGCTAAGCTCGAACGGGCACTAAGGATAAAACTGTTAGTTAAGCAATCTGAAACAGACTTAGATAGGTCGATCAGCGCTTCAATGAAAAGAAAAAGGAGTCTTACATTGGGCGAGATTGTTCAAATAAAGGGAAGTGAGAGGGGAGAGACGGACGAGGAATAGGGCGATAATAGTATATCGAAGAGAACACTTCGAAAAATCATGTATAGAGGAGCTTAAAAGCTTGGCAGAGGCAGCTGGTTATGAAGTTGTTGGCATAGTTGAGCAGGTAAGATCTCCTCACCCACGCTATAATATAGGTCCAGGAAAAGCTAAGGAGCTCGCTCAGATGGTTAAAGATTTAGGGGCGGAGAAGATAATCTTTGGAAACGATCTTAAAATCGTTCAGATATATAACCTTGCTAAAATAACTGGCGTGGAAGTAATTGATCGTTTTCAGCTGATTTTAGAGATATTTGTTAAAAGAGCCTCAACGAAAGAGGCTAAATTACAGATCGAGCTGGCACGGTTGCAGTATGAGCTAGCTCACGCCAAAGAAAAGGTTAGGCTTGCTAAGATGGGTGAGCAGCCCGGCTTTCACGGACTGGGTAGATATGAAGCAGACATTTACTACAATGCGATTAAAAGAAGAATTCATAAAATTCAGGAGAAGCTTAGAGAGATTAGAAAATTAAGAGAAGTTCACCGTGCGCGTAGAGTCGAGCTTGATTTCCCACTAATATCATTAACTGGATATACAAATTCTGGTAAAAGCACGCTTTTTAATGTTCTGACGAAAGAAAATGTTTTTACCAGTCCTAACGTCTTCACAACTCTCTCTACAACAACAAGGGCTATAGAGATTTTTGGAGAAAAGGTCTTAATAACGGATACTGTTGGGTTCATAGATCGTTTACCCATAACCCTAATCGAAGCCTTCTACTCAACATTGGAAGAGATCACTTTTTCCGATCTAATCTTGCTAGTTATTGACGTAAGTGACTCCCTTGATGAAATCTCAAGGAAGTTTATAGCTTCCCTTGAGGTTTTGAGAAAGATAGGTGCAATCGGAATACCTATAATAGTTGCATTAAATAAGATCGATTTATTATCTCAAATGGAAGTGGATGAAAAAATTAGATATCTGAGCGCAACCTACAGGAATTTAATATTTGTCCCGATATCCGCCCTATATGGAACTAATCTAAATTTACTTAAGATGGAAATGGCTAAGATTTTGAGAAGATATAGGGATTTAGCCTTCTCAATACCCGTGTGTGAGGAATCGCTTTCCTTTCTCTCATGGGTTTATGAAAATACAAACGTGTATAAAGTGACGTATAATGGAGATTCCCTTGAAGTGCATATTGGTGCTCCGCAAAATTTGGCAGAGAAGATAAGAGTTTTCGTTGAAAGGATTGGTGGTAAGTTTGTGCAATAAATATGATTGGAGAGTCTTTGTTCTCAGACTTGGACATAGATCTGAGAGAGACAAGCGTATTACAACACATGTTCTCTTAGTTGCTAGAGCTTTCGGTGCTCATGGAGCATTTTATAGTGGTCAGAGAGATGAGAAAGTTGAGGCAAGTATTAGGAAGGTTGTAGAGTCGTGGGGAGGACCCTTTAGTATAGAATATGTTGAAAACTGGGTTAAAAAGATAAAAGAATGGAAAAGGAATGGTGGCGTAGTCATACACCTAACTATGTATGGTCTGCCATTAAATGAAGTTATTCAAGAGATAAGGAAATCTGAAAAAGACAAGCTTATAGTTGTTGGTGGAGAAAAAGTTCCAAGAATTGTTTATGAACTCTCTGATTGGAATGTTTCAATAACATCCCAACCGCATTCGGAGGTAGGGGCTTTAAGCGTTTTTCTACATGAACTGTATATGGGGAGGGAGCTTAAGAAGGAGTTTGAGAATGCAAAAATAAAAGTTATCCCAGAGGCAAAGGGAAAGAAAATTATAAAAATATCATAAGAAGGTTTGACTTCTCCTCAAAAATTTTCCGATTAATTTAAGTTTGTTGATGACTAAATAATAATTGTATTTATCGATCTTTGAGCGCGATTAAACATGCCAATTGTGAGCCATGACGTATTAATCAAGGTCGCATGCGCTGTTGGTGGCGAAGATGCAGCTAAGATAATTGAGGTTCTTAGTCAGAATAATGAGATGACTGAAGATGAGATAGTATCTAAAACTGGAATAAAGCTTAATGATGCCCGAAAAACACTCTATAAACTTTATGAGCATTCTATAGTTGGACTAAGACGAGTTAGAAGTAAGGATACTGGCTGGTTTACATTTTATTGGAGGGTGCAAATGGATCAGATTGAGGGTTTCATAATAGGGCAAAAGAGGCGTATATTAGAAAAACTTGAGAAGAGGCTTGAATATGAAAATAATCACAGCTTTTATTACTGTTATACTCCTGGATGCAAGCGCTTATCTTTTGAGGAGGCGACAGAATATTTATTTAGATGCCCTAAGTGTAATAAGTCGCTAACATATTATGATAACAGTAAAATAGTGGAGAATCTCAAAAAGAAGATCGAAAAGATTAAAAGTGAGTTAAATGAGTGAAAGATGGCCTTCGCCTGAAGAGGCTGTTAAGATTCTTAGAGATGTAGGTTGCTCTGATGATGTAATAAAGCATTGCGAGGCAGTTGCAAGATTAGCTGTTAAAATAGCCAGAAAATGTTTGGAAAGAGGTGTAAATGTTGATATACAATTGGTTCACGTGGGAGCGCTTCTGCACGATATAGGTAGAGCAAAGACGCATAGTGTTCATCATGCAATTATTGGTGCTGAGATGGCGAGTTCCCTTGGTCTACCAGATAAAATCGTAGCAATTATAGAGCGGCATGTTGGAGGTGGGATATCTTCTGAAGAGGCTGTTAAGCTGGGCTGGCCAAAGAAAGACTATATGCCGGAGACTATTGAGGAGAAAATAGTTTCATGCGCTGACAAAATGATTGAGGGATCGAATGTGGTTCCGATTGAGGAGACGATAAGACGATTTAAGGAAGAGTTGGGGGCAGATCATCCGGCTGTTGGGAGGATTAAACGTCTTTACTACGAAATTTCGAGTTTATGCTCTTGTAATGATCTGCTATAATGGTCGCTTTACAAAAGATATATAACGATACTAATTATTTTTCTTAATGAAAAGAGAGGAGTTTACATGGATGGCTTTGAGATAAGATCTAGGCTCTTAGTAAAGGATGTCATGAGTAGCCCGGTAATAACAGTTAACGAAGATGCCTCTGCCCAGGAAGTCGCTAAGCTAATGAGGGATAATGAAATTGGCTGCGTCATTGTAAGCAGTAGGGATGGAAAACCAGTGGGTATAATAACTGAGAAGGATCTAGTCACAAGAGTTATTGCTGAAAATCTCAAGCCAAGCGAAATTACTGCTAAGGAGATAATGAGCGCGCCATTAATAACAATTGATGCTGAAAAAACGATAAGCGAGGCTGCTAGAGAAATGAATCGCTATAATGTTAGGAGACTTGCGGTTATGTATAAAAGTCAACTCGTCGGCATAGTCACAAGCAAAGATATAATCTCGGTTACTCCAGAGCTCATAGAAATAATTCAAGAGAAAGCGAAGATTTCAACTGGTGAAGAGTCTGAGGAAAAATTATCTTTAGCTGGATACTGCGATTATTGTGGGGTCTGGTCCGATAACCTTCGGGAGACGGATGGCGCATATATTTGTGAAGACTGCTACTTAGAGAGGAGAAGCGAAGAGTAATTTAGATATCTTCTTCGTAAGAAAGTGAAGTCTCAGGCGATGGATGTGGCAGTGGATCTTGTTCTGAAGGAAGCTAAGATATGTTATTCCGGAAACAAATTAATTGAGGCTGGAATAGCTATTGATGAGGGAAGAATAGTTAGGGTTGCTAAAGATGTTAATCTTCCAAGTGCCTCGGAGAAGATAAATTTAAATGGTATGCTTGTTCTTCCGGGAGTTATAGATGTTCATGTTCACTTAAGAGACCAGGAATTGTCTTCTAAGGAAGATTTTTATTCTGGTACGTGCGCCGCCGCTAATGGAGGTGTGACCCTTGCTGTCGATATGCCAAACAATAGACCAGTAACCATGAGTTCAGGGACGCTAAGGGAGAGGATGAGGATAGCCTCCAAAAAGATAATAATTAATGTAGCTTTTTATTCAGCCTTCCCAGAGAATATCGACGAAATAAAGCAAATAGTACATACTGGTGCAAAAGCATTCAAGATATTTCTGTCTCATAAGGTTGGTGGATTAGATCCGGATGACGAAGATAAGGTGATAAGCGCTTTTAAGGAGGTTGCGGACGTTAATGTTCCAATCGCTGTTCATGCGGAGGATAGTGTTTTCCTTCGTGAGAAGCTTAAGAAAATAGGGAATCAAAATAGTATTGACGCTTACCTTGAAGTCCATTCCGTAGAGGCGGAGATACGGGGGATTATGCGTGTAATAAGGTTTATGAGAGAGACCAGTGCCCGTGTGCACGTATGTCATGTTAGCACTTCTGAAGGGCTGAAAACAATATTGCGTGAAAAGTCTCGTGCTCTCCCGATATCATGTGAGGCTACGCCACATCACTTGCTTCTCTCGGAAAAGGATTTTAAAAAAATTGGTAATATTGCGCTTATGAATCCACCGCTTAGACCTTTATCTGATACTTTATATTTGCGATGGGCGTTAGAAAACGGTTTAATTGATGTTGTTGCATCTGACCACGCCCCTCACGCGTTAAGAGAAAAAGATGCTTCCTCTATATGGGATGCTTCTGCTGGAATACCTGGTATTGAAACCATGCTTCCTTTAATGCTAACCATGGTTAATAAGGGGCAAATATCAATATCGACTCTAGTTAAAGTTCTCTCAGAGAACCCCTCAAGAATTTTCGGGTTTAAAGATCGTGGTCAAATTATTGAGGGATTTTATGCAGATCTTGTCGTCGTCGATCTAAAGCGAGAGTGGACTATAGATTCATCAGAGTTTTATTCAAAGGCAAAGTTCTCTCCGTTTGATGGTTGGCGTGTTAAGGGAAAACCAGAAAAAACATTTGTGAACGGTGTGCTAGTAATGGATGAGGGAGAGATCATAGCTAAGCCAGGAAGTGGTAAAATAATTGTATGAGGAGGAATTATGAGCGACATTAAGTTCATGGTTGATGGAATGCTTGGTAAAGTTGCTAGATGGTTGCGGATGCTAGGTTATGATACGAAATATGCTGGTGATTTGCATGACGACGAAATACTGAAGATTGCTGTTAATGAGAGGCGAATCATATTAACTAAAGATTATCAGCTTTTTAGAAAAGCCAATACTAATGGAATTAAAGCAGTTTTTGTGGAAGGGAGAACACATATTGAAAAGATGATAGATTTATCAAGGCAGCTTAACATCAGGTTAGAGGTAAGTATTGAGAAATCGCGGTGCCCAAAATGCAATTCTCCGATCAAATTAGTAGAGAAAGAGAGCATTAAAGATAAAGTGTTGTCCTCAACCTATAAGGCATATAATGAATTTTGGGTTTGTACTGGGTGTGAGCAAGTATATTGGAAGGGCAGTCACTGGAAGAAAATAAATGAATCTTTAAATAAAGTTAAAATGCTTCTGCCTGAAAACTCTAACTAGGATACTTCTATTACACTTTTATCGATAATTTTTATCTTTCCAATTTTCTTGTTCCGTAAAATGTTGTTGAGAATAAGTATCCTCTCAAAAGCATTTGGTGAGGCTAATAGCGGGCATATTAAAACATCATGGCACTTATCAATACTTGATATTATTTCTGCCACTCGCGAGTAATATAATTTTGTTGACGAGCCGCATTTTTCTTCAATAGCCTTATAGATCTCCTTTATATGTGGGCACTTCTCGTAGAACCGTTCTTCTGGGCAAACATAGTATTTAAAACTTTGAATTATATTGCTCTCGGGCAGCATCTTTTTGAGCGCGCTAACATCTATTCTCCTGTTAATCTTTCTCTCATTAACTTTATTTTCCGCATATTTTAAGAGAAGTTTACTTATTGTTGAGGAGCCTTTGCTAAAGAGTATTTCTTCTTGGACTATTTGATTATTAGTTGGTACGTATTCACCTATCCAGAGACCGGAACGTCCATTCTGTATGACTGGTCGTATCATGAAACCCCATGATCTCTGCTGTGTTCTCTCAAGTAACCACTCCGCATCATCTAATAAGCTTCCATATCCCCTAATATCTCGAAATATAAGTTTGCCAAAATCCCTATCAAAGATAATAATCACGCTGCCAAGCTTCAGATCTTTTAATTTCTTTCTAGGCATTTGAACCCTTAAAGGTGATGGCAAGCGAAACATTTAAGTTTTTATTAATGCTTATCCATTAATGCTTCGTAAAATTTATATTTACTTTAATATTTTAGAGTGCATCAAACATGCAGAGCGTACTCAAATATTCGTTCCTAAATGATATGTGAGGGGGAGAGATTATTAAACCTGTATTTGGGGAGCTTGAGAGTGTAGATTCTGAGAGTCAAAAAAAGAGGATCCTGATTGGGCCGCTTAAACTCACCCGCTTTGAGAAAGCTAGAATCGTGGGCGCGAGGGCATTACAAATAGCTATGGGCGCCCCAATTTTAATAGAAGTCAAGGAAAATTTAAGAAGTCCAATAGATATTGCGCTTGAGGAACTGAAGCGCGGTATCCTACCAATAACGATTCGCAGAACCCTTCCAGACGGAACCTACCAAGACATACCCCTAAAATGGCTTCTAGAAGAGGAATAAAAGTGGATTGCCAGCTTCCCTGGCTTCGCGGGGCCGAAGACCCCACTAAAACCAGGGACGGAACGCGGTTTAACTTCCAAGTTCGGAATGGGTTTGGGTGTTTCCCGCGCCCTTTGGCCGGCAATCCAAGATAATCTTGGATGAGCTCTGGCTCTTAACTTTTTCGCTTAAATGTGGGCATAAGATATATAAAATGGATTTTTCCCAATTTTTTATGTTGGTGGGGCTGTGGTCTAGCATCAGTCCACTATGAATGGACTGCTAGAAAGGTATGACGACTGCGTTAATGCGGCTCTAGTCCGCTTAAGCCGTTAAGGGCTCCAGATGCCAGAAGACGGGTTTGCTGACCCGCCTGGGAATGAAGATTATCTGGAGCTTGGAGAAACCCGTAGGTCGCCGGTTCAAGTCCGGCCAGCCCCACCAACACTTTTAATGCGGATTTTTGAATCACCCTTATAAATATTCTATTTTTAGAAATTAGTACAGCGACTCTTCGCTTATATGAGGTTAATGCTATGTGGACCTCCAAGAAGTTTGCCTACGTGTCTCTGAAAGAAGCATATCTCTTAATAAGAGAGGTAGTGAAAGAAAAGCTTTTGGAAGAAGTTGTGCCAGTTTTTCAGGCATATAACCGTGTTTTGGCCGAGGACGTCATATCTAATGTGAGTATACCTCCCTTCAGCGTTTCCCATGTCGATGGGTATGCTCTCAGATCAGAGGATACCATTAAAGCATCCATAAATAACCCAGTCTCATTGAAGGTTGTTGGCAGAATTTATCTTGATGAAGGTTATAGAGGCGGGGTGAAGAGCGGTGAAGCGGCATATATCTCGACTGGTTGTGCTCTGCCAGATGGAGCCGATGCGGTGGCGCCTGTTGAGAGGGTTAGGGATAAGGGAGATTACATCGAAGTTTTAAGACCATTAAAACCAGGCGAGAATGTTATTCCGGCGGGAGCTGATATAAAAAGGGGAGAAAAAGTTTTTAGTGTTGGTCGAATTCTACACGCCCAAGACGTCAAGCTTCTAATGGATATGAAGAAATGGACCGTTAAAGTCTTTAGGAAGCCAGTTGTCGCCATGATCTCTATTGGAAGTGAACTCACAAATCGAATTGAGGAGGCTGATAAAAAGAAATTTGATAGCCATTCCATGGCAATATCAATTTTAGTTAGCGAAGCTGGCGGTGTCCCACTTAGCATGGGAATAGCGCCTGACGAGACTCACGCCATTATTAATATGCTGAAGGAGGGGCTTAAGAGGGCAGATATTGTGGCAACCATAGGAGGGGCCTCCATAGGTGAGAAAGACTATGTTCTTGAGGCGATAAGGCAGATTGGCGAGTCGAAGATTGTGATCCGCGGAATTAGGGTTCAGCCGGGTAGAGTTACAAGTCTATGCATGTTAGATGGTAAGCCTATCGTAATGCTCCCGGGGCACTTCCAGTCAACGTTAGTTGGGTTCTACGCAGTTCTCCTGCCGTTAATTCGCCTTTTCAGCGGGCTGGAGCCTATAGACTCCTACCTAACAGTAAGGGCGAAGCTCTCCCGCAAGATGATTATAAGAGAGTTCCTGCCTTTTGAGAGGGTTAGGTTTGTTAAATTGATAAGAGTCTCGGGAGACTATTTTGCTGAGCCAATTTTAGGCAACTCCTCCCTAGTAAGCGTAGTCACAAACTCAGATGGCTTCATAATAATACCGCAGGGAAAAGAGATTATTGAGGAAGGGGAGGAAATTGATGTACATCTTCTTAAGGGGCTATACCCATTTAAATAACGACCACTTCAAGCAGCATTTAATAGAAATTTTCAGCTTCTACTCTTCAATTTTTTGATGGCTTCAACTGCTCTATTAGCCACTTCTAGAACAACCCTCTCCTCCTTAGTGCCAAGTCTCGCTCTATTCTTTATTCTATCGATCTTTAGGCCCATTTCTTTAATCGTGTGGGAGACAATAATTGTCTCCGCTGGCTTGTACCCTTGCCCCTCCAAGATCTTACTCATACACTTACGATCACACCCCTCAATGGCGATAACTCTGTTAGGGTTTTCCCTAACCATCTTGACATCCTCCTCAACACCAGTTACAAACGCTGGTAGGCAGAGGAGCAGAGTCTCGTTTGGCATAATCTTGTCCACAACAACGTAAGCCGCTTGCCGAGATACTGTGCCAACAGTCTGCCCGACACCAGAGCATGGAGCTATTACAAACTTACCTAAGAACTTATGTTTTTCCATACTACTCTCCCTTAACATGTTCTGTTAGACCTCATTTGTGCGCAATCTTCTGATATATGCTCTTACAGCGTCTATGAGCGTCACCAAGAAGAGCATGATAAAGAGGATTAGTATTGCTGTCTGGACGTAGGCTGCCATGACTCTTGTGGGTAATAGTTCATGGAGGATTTTTATGGTGGCTCCGTGGATTGATGCTGAGGCGAAGACTAGCACTAGCCAGAAGGTCACTAGCCCATAGATTGGTCGTCGCTTCCTGAGAACATATGCTGTCGCGGCCGTTAGACCTATTGATGCCATAAGCTGGTTGCATATGCCAAATATTGGCCATATTGTGCTTATGGTTCCAGTTTGAAGCAGATAACTCCATAAGAAAGCCGCGGTGCCTGTGAGGGCGAGCGTGCTCACCCACCACTCACGTGGCTTTGCCGTAGTTACTCCTAAGGCATCCTGAACAAAATATCTAGCCATTCTAGTCCCATAATCCATTATTGGCATTATGAAGATGGCTGTCCAAGCTACCATGAAGAGGTAGAGCTGCCTTAAATTCTCTTCCTCCAAAGAGGGCTGCTAATGTTTCAGCGGCGCTTACGCTAAAGGATACTACCCCACCAGTCCTTCCCACAAGGTTAAAGCCTAGAGCATTTGAAAGCCTTTGGAGTTCAAGAGGCTGCATATTTAGGCTGGCGTAAACAGATGGGCTAGTGTTTATTGCGAAATAATCCTGCGGGTATAAAAGACATGCTAGGGTTAGAGCGACCACGGCTATCATACTTTCGAGAAGCCACCCTCCATAAGCCACAACCCTTACATCAGATTCCTTATCTATACATTTTGGGGCTACTCCTGAGCAGCAAAGACTATGCCAACCAGATATTGCACCACAAGTTATAATTATGAATAGAAAGGGCCATAAAGCGCCTGAAACTACAGGGCCGCCTACAAACGCATAATCCATTATTACGATACTTTCTAGAGCTGCTATAAAACAAATTAAGCCCGAGGGCTGTCTTAGTGGAATCATACGTGTGGGTGCATCAAAGATTGCTGGAGAGCATGTTCTCCCATGCATTATTAGCAACTTTAAGAGGAATAATCCTTCAGTAGATTTCAACCTTGAAATTCTAGATCTCTCTCAGATTATGGAAAAGATCAGTAATGGGGAGATAGATATTGCCTCTTACACTAAACCATGCGGTGTAGAAATGCTGGAAGGGGAAATCGGAATAGCAAGGGATGAACTAGTGGTCATAACGCCACCTGGCCATAATCTTACAAAAAGAGAAGATATAACATTAGAGCAGATACTAAGATATCCATTAATACTTTATGACACAGGTTGTGAAGTTAGCAATCTACTAAACGAATTTTTCAGGCTAAATGGGATAAGAGTTGAGAGTTTAAAGGTTAAAATGCTTATGCCAGACGTTTCAAGCTCAATAATCGCCGTCTTAGAGGGTTTAGGCTTAAGCTTCTGCCCTGAGCTTCTAGCCAAGAAGGCAAAACGGGCCGGGGTTAGTGGACATAATTCATGTCCTAGATGCCGAGAATGCAATTTACTTAATTTGCATATCAAGATGTGAAAGAGCGCAAAGCGACGCGCTTAACGAATTCTGGAAGTACCTAACAACAATCTTAAAGAAATTTAGAGGAAACCTTCCATGTATGCTTAGAATATTATATCTATTAGGTATAGTAAAAGTTCAGAATATTAGTCTTTCACCAGTAATCAAGAGGCGGGAATGGCATCTCTAAGAGGATTCAAAGCAAAGTCTTTCAAGACCGAATTCGTATGTTGCTGATGCGATTGTGACTCCATAAAAAATTACTCTTTTCTTTTTCTCATGGCATAACCTCAAAATTTCATCTATAGTGCCATTAACTATTGTTGAACCTGTCGCTACAACTATATCGCTCCATTTGATGGCTTCTTTGTTCCCTTCATAGGATTCTATTAACACACCTCTCTTTACTTGCCCAATGTTAGCAGAATCCATATCCGTGACTCGAAAGTTCTTAAATGTTCTTGAGAGGTTATAGGCTATTGCTGGCTGAAAGCCTATCATCAGTAGTTTACATTTAGACGACAGGTTTGAAGCCAAGTGTTCAGCGATTTTCCTACCGCATAAATCTGGTCCCTCGTCCCTACAGTGAACAGTATTTGTTACTAACCCAAGATGTCTGTAGATAGCGTTTGCAACAGCAATGAAAATAGCCCTGTTTCTACTTGTGGTTAGCTCTAACTGCTGAACGTCTTTTAGGTTTCCCTCATAATAAAATGGTTCATCTGTATAAGCTTGTCCAAGCGCCCCTCTAAACTCGGCCTGAATCATCACCTCACGCCCCTTACAAAGAGGAAAGTCTGCTTGAGATGGCCTGCCAATAGCCTCTTCAGAATTAAGCCCCCGCACCTTAACGGTCACTTCAGAATTTTCAAGACCATTTGTTAAGACTTTCTCCCACCATCTTCTTTTCAACTCTTCAATTAGCGTCATGAACCCTCCCACTTCAAGTAAACCTTTAACATATCTTAATCTAAAAGACGTAAAATTTATATATGTAACGCGATATTACAAATTTGTAATATCGATATTAAGGTGACTCAGAATGAGCTGGAAAATTTTTGTTGTCTTAAGCATGGTTGTCATAGTTGGTTTAGCGCTAACAGCCGCGTATCTAGCTACCTCTAATATACAGTCTCAGAAAAAGAACATCAGGTTAGCTGTCGAGTTTGTGGATCATGCTGCGTGCGCGTTTGTGGCTAGGCGTAAAGGTCTTTTTGAGGCGAATGGATTGAATATTACTGCTTTTGAGTGCTATATAACTGGCCCAGCCCTTTCCGCCGCCATAGCTAGGGAAGACATTGATGCTGCTTACATGTGCTTAGTTCCGGCAATATGCGCGTATGCCAACGCTAGGGTGCCAATAAAAATAGTTGTAGGAATACACAAGTATGGTTACGCATTAGTTGTCGACCCAAACAGGGTGAATACTGTTAAAGATTTAGAGAAACCCGATATTCGTATTGCATGTACGCAAAAGGGGACCTCAAATGAGGTACTTTTGCGTAAGATGATAGAAAAATATGGGCTGAACGAAGAAATCATTTTAGGTAAAATCCGATACATGAACCCTCCTTTAGCGCTCCTTTCTCTCAGAATGGGGCAAATCGACGCCGCTTTTCTTCCTGAACAATATCCAACCATGGCTGAAGAATTGGGCTTTAGAGTGTTATTATCAGCCCAGGATATCTGGACTAACATGCAGGGAAGCGTCTTAGTAGTTAAGGAAAGCCTGTTAGAAAGCCAACCCGATATTGTGGATAAGCTCGTGAAAGCGACGTTGCAGGGAACCAAGTACATTCATGAAAGTCCGGAAGATGCTGCACAAATTGTTGCTAGCGAATTGCAGGTTGCTGGAAAGCAAGTTTTCCCGTCAGAAGTTGTTGAGGTTGCTGCGAAATTGGAGATAACGCCCAAGATTATATTGAAATCTTTAGCTACAAGAGTTATCTGCTCAAATGAGATTGATGTTGATTCTATTCAAGATGTAATTGATTACATGGCGAAATTAGGGTACATTAAATGGTTTAGAGCTGAAGATATGCTTGACTTAAGGTTCACCGGAGGTAAATAACAATGAAAATCTTTAAACTGCTACGTGGCATGCTACCTATAGTTATTCTTATTATCATCTGGGAAATAATATCCAGGCTAAATTTGACACTAGGCTATTTTTTCCTCCCCCCATTCACGGTTGTGATGCAAGAGCTTTTCTATTTAACGTTCAGTGGGGTGCTCTTAAATAATCTTCTCCGTAGTCTAATTCGGGTTCTGGTAGGGTTCTTGCTAGGCTCTGTTTTCGGCATAGCTACCGGGATTGCAATGGGCTGCAGTAGAGTTATGGATGAGTTTTTAAATCCTATTATCAGTATTCTGTACCCTATCCCGGCTGTCGGATGGTTGCCACTATTAATGTTGTGGGTTGGAATAGGAGAGATATTGCCCATAATGATCATATTTATATGCTCTTTCTTTCCAACAGCCTATACCACGGCTACGGCCATCAAGAACGTAGATAAAAGGTTAATTAGAGCCGCGGAAACATTAGGTGCCTCACCAGTGACAGTTCTTTCCACAGTGATCTTACCATTAGCTTTACCCTATATAATTACTGGTTTAAGGTTGGAAGCGGGGATGGCTTGGAGGGTGATAATCGCTGCGGAGATGGTGGCAATACCTACAGGTATAGGGGCATTATTTATGCAGGCTGAAAGCCTGGTCAGAATAGATATAATCATGGTATGCCTAATAGTTTTATCTATAATGTGCTTTCTTTTTGAAAGGTTCTTCCAGTATTTAGAGTCAAAAGTTTGTAGATGGGAGAAGTAGGTGAGTGATACGCTGTGACAAGAGTTGAGCTAAAGCATATCAGCACCAAACATATTCTCCGTGATGTAAATTTGACAATCCCCGATGGGCAACTTCTCGCCCTCTTGGGTCCAACGGGTGCTGGAAAGACAACGCTGCTTAACGTTATTGCAGGCGTAATTGATTATGAGGGAAGTGTTCTGTTCGACGGTGAAAGCATCGATGATAAACCCGCTGGCAAGAGGAATGTTGGTTACGTCTTTCAGGATTTAGCCTTATTCCCACACCTTACTGTCTACAAAAACATTGCCTACGGTTTGAAAGTTAGAAGGAATTCTCTGGGTGAAATAGAGAAGAGAGTGAATGAACTTCTCAGGCTTATGAAGATTGAGCATTTAAAAAACCGTTATCCAAGGAATCTCAGCGGCGGGGAAAGACAGAGAGTTGCTTTGGCTAGAGCGTTAGCATTTTCTCCACACATCTTGCTTCTAGATGAACCCCTCAACAATCTAGATCGTTATACTAGGCAATATATTAGGGCTGAAATTCGCCAAATACAGAAGGGGTTCGGGATTACAACGATTTTTGTGACGCATGATGTGGAAGAGGCCAAAGAGTTGGGTGATGCCGTCGCAATTCTTGTGGATGGTAGGCTTCGCCAAGTCGGAACCTTTGATGAAGTTTTTTCAAATCCTGCTGATGAGGAGATAGCTAATCTGCTTGGCTCTCAAAACGTTTTAGAATGCTCTAGTTACAAACACTTATGGGGAGAATTATATGAAGTTGATTGCAAAGGAATGAAAATAGTCGTTACATGCGAAGGAAGCGTCATTAAGAAAATCTCCATACCTGCCAGAGAAATCTACATTTATGCGGATAAACCGATGGGACCGCGTTTAAACACATATAAGGGCACGGTTCTTGAAATAACTCCCCTCTCATCCTCAATAACGAGGGTAAAGATAAAGGTTGGAGAAAACATACTTCTGGCGGAATTACCCAAAGATATTTTTAGTAGCTTAGACTTGAAAGTTGGAAAAGAAGTTTTCCTAAAATTAAGATTGAAGTCAATAATAGCGTTTGGAGCAGACCCTACTCCCGAAAAAGTAAGAGAAAAAATAAAAGAGAGGTTTTAGGCAAAGTTTTGTTTTTATACTAGAGTTTTGAGGGATGTTAATGCTAGAACAGCATCCAACAGCTTTTGGAATAAGCCCGCACGCGTCACTCTACCTATAATCTTACCTTTTTCAATGACATATACTCGTCTGATATCCTTTTCAACCATAATCCTCCATGCTTCTCCAAAGGATGCGTCCGGGTCAATTGTTATTAGAGGACATGACATTATATCCTTCAGTGGTACTTTATTTACATCATAGCCTTTTGCTATAACCCTCCTTAATATATCACGTTCCGTGACAATCCCAGTCGGTAGATCGTTTATAGTTACTATAACTGACCAAACGTTGTTCTCCAGCATTTTCTTTATGGCTTCTATGGCAGGGAGCTCGCCATCAAGAGTTACGACGCCACCTTCCATAACATCTCGGACTCTCAGTGTAAGCGGCATAAAGGCACCCCATTGCTCTTAAACTATTTATTCATACTAGTAGTTTATAAGAGTATCAATATTTTTCCAGAAGCAATAAACTTGGTGGGCTACATACTTTAAGGTTTACTGGATGAGACAGGTTTATGCTTAAATATGTGCAATAAAGTTATTTTTTAGGGATAATATTGCTTTCAGGGCCCATGAAGAGGCGACAGAGAACCTCCGTGGCTATTCCAGCATCAATAGTCTTGGATGTTCCTCACCTTAGGGAGAAAACGTTTAAGATTGGTTTTATAGGTCGTGCCTTAGCAGTATTTCGCGTTGACGAAGTCATAATTTATCCGGATATTCTTGGCGTAGATCAGACTCGCGATCTGAAGTTTGTATCCACGATTCTCTCCTATATGGAGACGCCGCAGTATCTAAGAAAGAGATTATTTGGTATGATGCCCGAGCTCCGATATGTTGGTGTTCTCCCGCCACTTAGAACTCCCCATCACCCGACTAGGAGCAGAAAGATAGATCTGAGGATTGGCGAGTTTAGGGATGGCGTTGTGGTTAGGAAGGGTAAACGTGGCGTATTTGTGGATATAGGGGTTGAGGAACCAGTATTTATTCCGGGTTTACGTTTTCAAAAAGGTACACGTATAACTGTCAAAATTATTAGTGATGGAGATGACCAAAAAGTTGTGCTTGCGGATCCAGATGATGTTTCAGTATATTGGGGGTATAAGGTGAAGATTTCAAAAACTCCCCTTGGCCAAACAATTAAAAGTGGTTCATTTGATCTGGTTATCGCAACATCTAAATATGGGGAGCCATTTATGAAAGTTAAAGATAAACTTTTGGAGAGATGGCATAAATCAAGAAGTGTGCTTATTGCTTTTGGGTCGCCAACTCAGGGTTTACATGAAATAATTAGGCAGGAGGGGCTTGAGCTGGGCGAGATCTCAGACTTTATAATTAATGTTATTCCGAGGCAGGCTACGGAGACTGTTAGGACGGAGGAGGCTATTTATGCGACTTTAGCCATACTTAATCTTCTAACAGAGCCTTTATGTGCCAATGATTATGCTACTGGCAATTCTTTTTAGGGTTGCTATGGCTGAGAGGGCTGCAATATAGCTTGTTTTAGGGTTATTTGGGAAAGGCTTGTTCACGGTCCTCGTATATATTTCTCCAAATTCGCCCTTAGCATAAATTTCATGGACGATATCCTTTATATTTGGATCGGCTATAATTTTAACTCTTGTTTTATCGGGGCCTATGCCAGCTAGGCTTAATGTTGCGGCAACATTGATGTTCTGTGGGAATATTTTAACAGCCTCTCGAGCCGACCCCTCATATAGGACAATCGGCTCTTTTATAGAAGATAGATCATTTTTTATTTTCTTAATTAGCTTGGCATCTCTAAAACTAGCTGGTGGCTTTCTTGTTATAAGCGTGATTTCTTCGATGCGTCCTAAGGCTGCTGATTTAATATTATCTATACCCACAATTGCTCCGGATGGAACGTAGAGTCTTCTGCCAGTTTTTTCAGTAACCTTAATTATCTCAGAAAAGAGCGTCTCATCTAATAATGCGCCTGTACTCATAACCAATAGATCCTTGTTGCTATTCAGTATTTTTATGGCGCAATCCTTAACAAATTCTTGTGAAGCAGCCTCAATAATTAGCTGCACATCGCTTCTTTCCAAAATTTCGTTTAGGGATCTTGCGATGAGGGGTTTATGACTTAGTTTAAAGACAAGATTTTCTGTCCGCTCAGGAATAATATCATATGCAATTACTAGACTTAGGTTGTTAATCTCTCCTCTATCTATAGCTTCGGCTATAACTGTACCTATTGCACCGCAACCAATTAGCCCGACACCAACCTTCGTTTGAATCACCTTAACGTTTAGATTCCTTAAATTGATAATGAAATAGGGCTTAAATAAGGCTTTCTTTAAATATAGTTGCGAGTAATTCTTATTATATTGATCTCTATTATATTACTTTTCAATATATTAGGTGAGGTGAAATAAGTTGCTAGGCTGGCTTAGTATAGCGCCTATAGCGGGGCTTATCTCGGTTGGGCTTGCAGGCTATTTATATCGATATGTTGTAAGACAAGATACTGGGACGGAAAGAATGCGTGAGATAGCTAGCGCCATAAAAGTGGGCGCAAAGGCGTACCTCAGAAGACAGAACATGACTCTAGCGGTTTTCGTTGCAGTTATGGCTGCTATAATCGGGGTGCTCTATACAATCTATCATCGTGGAGATGTATTCTTTGGCGTAAGCATGGCACTAGCCTATATTCTAGGCTCAGTATGCACTACAATTGCGGCATATATTGGTATGGCTGCTGCTGTTGAGGCTAATGTTAGAACAGCGAATGCGGCTAGAGAGGGTCTGAAAAAAGCCTTTCCAGCAGCATTCTATGGCGGAGCAGTTATGGGTCTATCCACTATTGGTCTATCTCTGCTAGGCGTCAGCGCATTATTCTACTTCTATAGATTTATACTAGGCTTTGGTGATGATATATCATCAAGTATAGTTTTAGGCTTCAGCTTTGGGGCCAGCGCCCTAGCTCTCTTCGCTAAGGCTGGCGGTGGGATATACACGAAGACTGCTGACATAAGCGCTGATCTTGTCGGTAAGGTTGAGCTTGGCATACCTGAGGATGATCCTCGTAACCCAGCTGTAATAGCCGATAATGTTGGTGATAATGTTGGCGATGTAGCTGGCATGGGTGCTGACCTAACAGACTCGTATATTGCGAGCATTGTAGCAACAATGCTCCTTGGAGCTGAACTCCATGAAGGTGCTCTTGTTATACTCCCGCTTACGGTATCAGCCATGGGTCTCTTTGCGTCAGTATTAGGCGTGGTTATCACTAAGGCTAGCATTAAAGGTAATCCGGGAGCAGCGCTCAATAGGGGCTCATTTGGAACGTGGATAATATTCGCAATACTTCTACTCCTAACCACGTACTTTTCAGGCCTAGAGGGAAACAGGTGGCTTGGAGTCTTCCTACCGACGGTAGCCGGATTAGTTGCGGGGGTTGTTATTGGGCTTACAACAGATTACTTCACGTCTATAGATAGGATGCCCGCAAAGAAGGTCGCGGAAGCATCGACAACTGGCGCTGCAATCAATATCTTGACGGGCTTCTCCTATGGTATAGTAAGTATTGTCCCACCAGTGATAGGTATATGTGCTGCGACGCTGGCCGCGTGGTACTTGTCGAGTTGGTATGGTGTTAATCCATTCTATGGAATTGCGATAGCCGCTGTCGGCATGCTTGCAACTGTCGGTATGACCATATCGGCCGATGCTTATGGCCCAATCTCGGACAATGCTAAGGGTATAGCTGAGCAGTCTTGGCTCGGCGAGGAGGTAATTGAAGTTGCGGACAGGCTTGATGCCGCCGGAAACACAACAAAGGCTATAACAAAGGGCTTCGCAATAGGCGCAGCGGCGCTTACGGTTCTGGCTCTCTTTGCAGCGTATGTTCACCTTGTCAATATAGAGGAGCTGAGCTTGATGAAACCTGAGGTTGTCGCTGGCATTTTCATTGGTGGAATGATGCCGCCCCTACTTTCAGCATTGCTAATTCTGGCTGTAGGAAGGAATGCTGAGAGAATGATTAATGAAATTAGGCGCCAATTCAGAGAGATCCCAGGACTAATGGAGGGAAAGACTAGACCAGACTATGCTCAGTGCGTTGATATTGCAACTAAGGGTGCTATAAGGGAGCTTATCCCAACATGTTCGCTGGCAATAATAGTTCCAGTGCTGACGCTAAAGATTTTGGGAAGGGAGGCTTTAGCTGGCTTCTTAGCGGGAAGTATTGTAACTGGAATAATATTTGCCCTCTTTATGGCTAATGCTGGTGGGCTATGGGACAATGCTAAAAAATACATTGAGACTGGAGAATATGGTGGAAAAGGCTCTGAGGCCCATAAAGCGGCTGTTACGGGCGACACTGTTGGCGACCCATTCAAGGATACTGCCGGCCCATCTCTCAATACGATGATAACTGTAATGTCCTTAGTGGCAGAAGTTTTTGCGCCAATAGTAATTGGACTAATATAACTCCGGCTTCCCCATCCTCCTTTTTTGTGAATATCACCTCAGATTAGCTTAACAGGTGTATATTTCCTATCCTAACATTTTTAAGATACTTTTTGGATACTTCATAACACTCGTATGCGTGCTTCCGGCTTGTTGTCGGCAAGTCATCTATAATATATTGTGGGTAGAAGGCTAGAAGCGTATATGGTATTCGCGGATCTATTTCGGCAATAAACTTGGCTATACTCTCAACCTCTGTAGAATCTATGTAGCCGGGGACAAGCAGCGTACTCGCAGTTAAGACTGGGACCTTAAGTCTCTCTGAGAAATACCTCTCGCCTATAACCATAAAGTTTTCAAAGATCTCTTTTTTCGGCACACCGCATAGCGCTCTATAGATATTCTCATCCCAAGCTTTTAGATCAAATTTAACGATTCCACCGCTTTTGAGCGATAGTTCAGCCGCCTTTATAGTGAATTCTCTGCGCATATTACCATTTGTCTCCCAACATATTCTAAGTATACGCCTATTTTCCTCAGCTTTTTCTAAGGCTATTTCACTAGTCTTAATTGCATGGGGCATTTGTGTAGAGGGGTCTCCCCCGAAGAAGCATATACACGAAACTCTTTCATTAACTCTATTAGCTAGCTCCTCGCTACTCATGCACGGACTAAGTTTCTGTGAAAGGTAGCGGTAATGCCAGTTTTGGCAGAATAGGCAGTCTAGGCTGCAGGCCCCATAGAAGACAGCTAGATTCATATAGCCTGTTTCCGCAGCAGGCTTGTATGCGTACTTTGGATATCCAGTACCCGTGCAGCCGGGACAGAACCACCATGCAACGCAGTTTGTTGGTAGTGGATCATAGTACCATTCTAGAATACCTCTCTCAGGAGTTCCACCCATTCGCCTAATATACCCATCAACATTAAATACCAGGCCACAGAATCCCCGCGCACCTCGTCCAATAATACAATCGTTTGCACACATTCCACACTTAACGCCCTCAGAGTTCTTTGGAACCTCTGGCGGGAGATTGAAGCGCTTACGTGATTCTCTTCGAACAAGCTTAATTATCTCAAGGGCTTTTTCAGGTCTCTCCCTAACGCACTTTACACAAACCCCTAATCTGTTGGAAATTAATGGCGAGCTGGCATTACAAACCAGACAAGTACCCATTCTCCAACAATATAACATCCTGAAAATGAACAATTTATCCTTTTAGATCGAAATTAACATTAAGAGCCAGATAATTGGCGGGATGTTATATTATTTAAGTTTTAAATGCTACCGTCATAATTTATTTTTATTGTGTTCGGGGTTAGCGAAATGAGCGACCTTGAAAAGAGAATAATTGATCTTTTAAGCAAATCGGAACCTTTAACTCTCGCTGAGATCGCTGAAAGATTAAATAAGAGCCCTAGGACAGTATTCAGGGTTCTGCGTAAACTCTTTGAAAAGGGTAGAATTGGTTGCGACGTAAAGACTAGAAGATATTATTTAGAAGAAAATTATGAGGAGCCAGAGCAGGAGGAGATCGAGGGTATCGAAGTCTAATCTTAATTGAAATCCAAATTATAAATCTTTTAGTATATCGGGTTTATCACTCGCTATTCCATCAACACCTATTCTCGCGTATTTATGTGCTTCCTCAGGAGTATTGATTGTCCAAACGATGACCTTTAAGCCATTTTCATGAGACTTTCTCACGAAAGATGAGTGGACAAACTTGTACATTGGGAGCAAATACTGGGCTTTTAATGATAAGGCTGCTTTTATAGGATCTTTATGCCTCACATAAATTAATCCAGTCTTAACGGTGTCACTTAGCTCCCTAGTCCTTTTCAAAGACTCCTCATAAAATGAAACTATAATCACATTATCTTCCAACAACTTCCTTCTAATAATATCCAATACTTTTCCTTCTATTCCAGTCTCTTTTATCTCTATAAGTATTCTTACTTTTTTATCTAAAAAGTCGAGAGTCTCCTCTAAAGTTGGTATTTTCTCGCCTTTCTCGGTTGAAAGCTTCTTTATCTCCATTAATGTTAGCTCGCTAACCAACCCTTTACCGTTGGTTGTTCTGTCAACTTCTGCGTCATGAATAACCACAATCTCACCGTCTCTAGTCCTTCTAACGTCAAGTTCAATAGCATTAACGCCAAGTTCTAAAGCTCTCTTAAAACTGAGTATTGTATTCTCAGGCTCGTATGCCTTAGCACCCCTATGACCAATCCTTAATTCCAGCATAAAGATCACTCAAGCTTTTATCCGCTAACAGTTATTTAACATTTTTATGAGCCTAAGGTTACAAAACAAGAAGCGCGTTGTTAAACAATGGAATCTCACAAAAATTTCAGGAATCTTATTCCATCTTCTCTATCACCATAATAGTCTGTTAGAATCTCGAATATTCTATATCCATGCTTAAAATAGAAGTTTATTGCGGCAACATTATTCTTACGGGCTTCTAAATAGCAGACTTTAGCTCCATTTCTCCTTAAGATCTCTTCCATTGCTCCAAGTAAGCGTGATCCAATTCCCTTCCGCCTATGCTCCGGTTTAACCGCTATGGAATATATATGCCCCATACACTTTCCTTCAAAATTCTCCACTCGAGCTATTATATAACCAACAATTTTATCCTCAAAAACTGTAACCAAAGTTACAAACGCTGGATCCTCAAGAAAAAGCATAAAGTAGTGAAGTGGGAAAGCATCCTCCTGGAAACATTCAACTTCTATTCTATACAGAGTCTTCAAATCTGTTTTCTTCGCCTTTCTCACTATAACCTGGTTAGACATGTCTGAGAATTAATCTTTAATGTCAATGATATATTTTTATGTTGATTTGAGGGTGTTGGAGACGAAGGGCATATACGTGCTCATAATATCTGTTGGTAAGGTGAAGGAGATAAGAGTTGGCTCCCTTGGCATACTAACCTTTGAAAGGGGTCTTTACGCTTATGTCGGCTCAGCCCAAAATAATTTAGAGAGAAGGGTTGCAAGACACTTCAATAAAAATAAGCGGGTTTTCTGGCACATAGACTATTTACTCAACGATAAGGATGTGGAGATTATAAGCGTTTTCTTTAAGGAGGCTCCTAGAAACGAGGAGTGCCAGCTCGCGCTAGCCCTAAAGGATCTCTATAAACCCGTGAGAGGTTTCGGATCATCTGGCTGTAAATGCTCAGGCCATCTCTTTAAAATAGACTGTTATGAAAACATTGAAATGTTTTTGAGGAAGTTTAAACTAAATCTTCTTGAGAGGACAAACTGTACAATTGATAAATTCCATTTGGGGGAGAGCTGAAAAATGAGGGTTAAGGTTAGAATGCTGGGAGTACTGAAGAAGATTCTTGGAAAAGATGAGTTGTTCTTTGATCTAGATGTTTCTGGAGAACTAAGACTAAGAAATATTATTGAGAGGATTTTAGCAGAAGATGTTTCACTAAAAGATATCTTGTTGGATCCAGATCTGAAGGATCCGCGTCCGAACACGATAGTATTAATAAATGGAAAAGAGATAGGCCTGCTGGGCGGGCTGGATGCGATTGTTAGGGACGGTGATGAGATAATTTTAATTCCCGTAGTTCATGGCGGCTAACAACGTTGTTGTGCCAAGTCGCCATAGATCACCATGGAAGTTTCCCATGCTTTTTAACGTAGCTGACTAAGCCTCCCTCAGTTAGAATTTCAAGAAGTGCTGGCGGTATAGGCTTAACTTTATAGACCTCATTCTTGATTGTGTTCTTAATAGTGCCGCTGGCTAGGTCTATCTCCAGAGTATCCCCATCAGATATTTTATGGACCTCCTTGCATTCTAGGGCTGGCAGGCCAATATTTATTGCATTTCTATAAAATATTCTTGCAAAAGATTCGGCGATAACCGCGCCTATACCTATATGTTTTAAAACAAGCGGCGCTTGCTCTCTACTTGATCCGCAGCCAAAATTTTTCCCGGCGACGATAATGTCTCCCCTACTTACCTTCTCGGCAAATCTAGGTATTAATGCCTCCATTGCATGCTTTGAAAGATCATCAATATTAGTTATACTCAGCTTATACTTTCCTGCTATGATTAGATCAGTGTTTATGTTATCGCCAAATTTCCATACGCGACCCATAATCACCATCTTACCGTCACCTCCTATCACTCAAATAATCTTCTTGGATCAGTTATCTTCCCCTCGAGGGCTGAAACTGCGGCTGTTGCAGGCGACGCCAAATAGATCTCTGCGTCAGCGCTTCCCATTCTACCTTTAAAGTTCCTGTTTGAGGTTGATAAGCAGACTTCTCCCGGCCCTAGGATCCCTTGATGGGCGCCGGCACATGGGCCGCATCCAGGATTGCATATTGTGCAACCAGCCTCGATAAATGTTTCGATTAGTCCCTCCCTTAAGGCTTGTAAATATATGCTTCTGGAGGCCGGGATGACTATCATTCTAACATCATCCTTAATCTTCTTCCCCTTAAGTATCTTGGCGGCAACTCTTAAGTCTTCAATGCGCCCATTTGTGCAGGATCCCAAGAACACTTGATTGACTTCTTTTCCTTCAACATCTTTAAGTGGCTTAACATTGTCGACTGAGTGCGGGCATGCAACCATTGGCTCTAAATCCGAGATATTAACTCTGATTCTTTTAGAGTATTCTGCATCCTCATCACTCTTAAGGGAAGTGTAATCCCTGATCCCAATGCTGATTAAATATTCTCTGGTTTTCTCATCTGGTTCAATTATCCCAGTCTTAGCACCCATTTCAACTGCCATATTGCAGAGCGTTAGACGGCCATCGATATTCATATTCTTAACCGTCTCACCACAATACTCAATAGCCTTGTACGTTGCGCCATCAGCCCCTACAATACTGATTACTTTCAAGATTATATCCTTGGGAAAAACCATTGGTGGTGCCGAACCATTAATCTCAACTCTAATTGTTTCTGGAACCTTAAACCAGAGTTTACCAGACATGAATACTGCCGCCATCTCAGTTGAGCCTATTCCAGTTGAAAATGCTCCTAAAGCACCGTATGTGCATGTATGTGAGTCGGCGCCGACAATCAGAGATCCTGGCCGAACCAGTCCGGACTCAACCATAAGTTGATGGCATATGCCGGATCCAACATCATAAATCTTTGCGCCATATTTATGCGAGAAGCCACGCATAGCATCATGAACCTTTGCGAAGATCTCATTTGAGCTTGGGGCTACATGATCTATGACTAAGATTATTTTTGATGGATCCCAGACGCTTTTCCCTCCCATATCCTCGAAGGCTTCAATAGCTAAGAGCACGGTCCCATCATGAGCCATGGCGGCGTCCACCTTAGCTACAACTATGTCCCCAGCGTAGACATCCTTTCCAGAAGACAAACTAAATATCTTCTCCACAATGGTCTTACCCATATTCCATCAGCCAGGTCTAAATGATGCTGTAAATTATAAAAACTTGATGAAGAGACTTAAAAATTTCCCGGTATTCTGATGCTCTAAAGGTGAATAATGCTTTTTCTACTTTCTCTTTTTTCTACCGGTTCTCTTGGCAGCTATATGCCCAATTTTTCTTCCAGGAGGTGCGTTGCGCGAGACAGCCGTAGGCTTCTTAGCGCTTCTCCTACCGCTTCCAAAGGGATGTAGGGCTGCGATCATTGCCCTACCACGTACCCTAGGATACTTATGTCCCTTAGCTTTCATCCAATGGAATTTTTTGCCAGCCTTCACGAAGGGTTTTTCTGTCCGCCCAGAGGCAGCTACAACACCAATTGTCGCAAGGCACTGATCGCCGATATAACGCGTTTTGCCAGATGGAAGAGATATGAGCGTTCCATCGGGTGTATGTGAGAGTACCGTTGCATATGCTCCTGAAGCGCGGACCAGTTTCCCACCATCTCCTGGCAATGCCTCTATATTACATATGGCTGTCCCTTCTGGAATTGCTCCTACTGGAAGCATGTTACCTATATTCACAGAGGCTCTTCCCCCAACTTCTATTATTTGACCCTCACGTAACCCTTCCACCGCCAGAGTATAATATCTCTCGCCAGTTTCAAGCTCTATATATGCTAATGGAGCCCCCCTACCTGGATCATGAACAAGTTCTAGCACTTGCCCCTTTAGAACCTTATCCATAATGCCCATTGTAGAGAAATTAGGATACTTTGCTGGTGCAACCCGCTTATGCGTAGAGGCTGAAAATACTGATGAGCCTCTCCCTCTCCTTTGAACCAATATTCTCTTTCCCATTCTAATCACCACAGCTAGAGTATGCCTAACTTAACTGCAAGGTCGGCCGCATTATACTCTGGCGACAGCTTTACAAAAGCCTTTTTGGTACCATCCCTAGCTATTATAACATTGACTTTCTCAATCCTAACATCATACAGTCTCTCGACAGCTCTCTTTATATCATGCTTTGTTGCGTTGCGGTTAACAATAAAGGTTATCTTATTTTCTTTCTCAATCATTCGGCTCGCGCGTTCTGTTATGAGTGGATACAAGATAACTTCATGAGGCTCCAATCTAACCAACCTCCTTAACCAAACAAATCTTCCTAAGATATTCAATGCTTGAAATTGTCCAAATAGTTAGTCTTCCCGGATGGGTTCCTGGGGCCAATACCTCGGGGTTTAAATCTTTAGCTTTAACTATGTCGACTCCTGGAAAGTTTCTTGATGCTTTAAATATACCCATATCCCTTGACACTACTATAAGCGGCCCAACAGCCTTCTTTAGTCTCCTGCCACGCATCTTGCCTTTACCGCTCCTAACTTTAACGCTATTCATGACTCTCTCAATGTCTGGCCAGACTCCAAGGTTTATTAGTGTATTCTTTAAGTCCCTTGCCTTCTTTATGCTCTCAAGATCATCAGTAACTATTAATGGCAAAGCCGGAACGTTATCAATTATATGCCCTCTTGCCTCCACAATCTCTTTTCTCGCAGTTGCAGCTATCGCGGAGAATAACGCTAGGCGCTTCTCCTTTTTTGGAATTTTCTTATAGATTTTCTTTTCAGCTACTGGTGGATGTGCTAAGCGCCCGCTGACCGTTCCAGGGGCGAATTTTGCCCTACCAGTGCCTAGGCGTGGTATCCTTGCAAGTCCATATCCGACACCCCAAGATTCAGCGGTTGTTCTTTTTCCAGCATATAGATCCCTGCCCTTTGGCTGTATGCGGTGTGATTGAATTGCTATAACGACCCTCTTGATAACGTCTGGTCTAAAGGGCGTCATGAAAACCTCTGGTAGCTCTACTGTACCAGCCTCTTTTCCATCAAGATTAAAGACCTTAGTGTAAACTTTTTCCATGTGATTCACCCTAAACGCCCTGCTGCGACTCAAGTGAGATAAATGTTACTTGTGGTGGCTCTTTACTCATCCTTCTTGGCGGTCTAGCAGGGTATCTTAATCTTACTAGTCTTTTTGCTGGCCCTGGAATGCTTCCACCTAATAATATATATGTTCCTTTAACTATACCGTAATGCAGGAAGCCACCTTTAGGTGTTATCTCTTTTCCATTTTTTCCAATCTTTATTATCCTCTTATTATATTCTGTTCTTTGATGATATCCCATTTGTCCAGCCCTTGGAACAGCATATATAACCCTTTTCATGCCTATGGCACCCAGCGTCCCAACGCCACGCTCTGTCTTACGGGATTTATGCTGTAAGGTTCTTACGCCCCACCTTTTTATTGGACCCTGAATCCCCTTACCCTTAGTTATCGCTACAACATCAACATATTGCCCCTCTTTGAAGATTTCCTCGATGGAAACCGTCTTACCCAAAATCTTCTTAACATACTCGAACTGCTCCCTTAAAGTTCCTCCGCCAACTTTAATCTCCATTAAATCCGGCTTCTTCTTTGGGACGCTAGTTAATCTTGGCTGTGTGGCTGCCAGAACCCTGAACTCGACGATTTTATCTAGAACGTCTTCTATTCTTTTTAGGCCATCTTCAGTCTTCTTCTCATTATAATCTTTTGGAGGAATTATAGTCCTCTCCATATCCTTAGGCAGTAAAGAGGCCCAGACTTCAGTTAAGGTTTTTAGTCCATTCTCATCTCGCGTGTATGCACGGACCGCAGCTATATACATTGGCGGCGCATCTATAATAGTGGCAGGCTGAACAATCTCCTTGCCAAAATTTATTGATCCTGGCTCATCATCGACCATAACAACATAGGTCATACCAGCTTTATATCCAGCGAAGCCTAGTAATACTGGGCCCTCTTTAACCTCAGGCCAATACCTTATCCTACCAATTGGACGTGAAGCCCTAGCCCTAGGCAGATATGCTAGTGAACCTTTCCTAGGAGCATGATGCTTTGGCATACCACGTAACCTTCATCTTATTATTTTTAGCTTTGCTGGCTTGTCTCTCATCAAATAAGAAAATGAGGTTATAAACCTTTCTCTTATAAAACAATCTTTTTAGGAAGAAAAAGAATCTTTTTAGGAAATTTTATCTCAAAAATCTCATACAATCACATAGATTTTTCTGGAAGAATAAGCGTTATGGGATCTAGGTAAAGTTTATGTATTAGGTTTATAGGAAAACTATGGGTGATGGGCATTGAATCTTCCAGAGACATTGTTAAGGGAGAAAATTAAGAGTTTCCTTGAAGAGGATATAGGTTTAGGCGATGTAACAACGGAGATCGTAGTTCCAAAAGGAATCAAAGTTCGCGCACAGATAATCGTGAAAGAGCCATCGGTTGTGGCAGGGCTCAATGAAGCAAAAATAATATTTGATGTAGTCGGCGCGAGGTTCTTAGCAAATGTTGAGGAGGGCGATGAGGTTCCGCCTGGCACTCCTATAGCAGTAGTTGAGGGTGATGGAAGATGTATTCTTTTGGCTGAGAGGACGGTGTTGAACCTCCTTTCAAGGATGAGTGGAATAGCCACCGAGACAAGAAGCCTAATTAAGAAGGTTAGGGAAGCAGGATTTAATGTACGTATAGCCGCAACCAGAAAAACTGCTCCTGGATTAAGATATTTTGATAAGAGAGCCGTTATAATTGGTGGGGGAGACCCGCATAGATTTAGACTTGACGATCAGATACTCATCAAGGATAATCATATTGTTATTGCCGGCGGCTTAGAGGAGGCCTTAAAAAGAGCGCTTTCTTCCGCGAGCTTCTCAAAAAAGATCGAAGTTGAGGCTAAAACTGTGGATGAAGCCATTAAGGCGGCTAGGCTGGGCGCCGATATAATAATGCTAGATAACATGAGCGTTGATGAGGTACAGAAAGTAGTTAATGCGCTTAAGGATCTTGGCTTAAGAGATAAAATTCTCATAGAAGTTTCCGGGGAAATAACAAAGGATAACATTTTAGAGTATGTAAGACTTGGCCCAGATATAATCTCTGTTGGAGCCATTACGCACTCTGTTAAGTCTATTGATATGAGCTTGGAAGTTATTGAAGTTGAAAGATGATCTAAGATATTTTCTTTACAGATCTCTTAATAACTTCTATAATTATGGGCGCTGGTGCATCGGTTTTTATTCCCCTAGCATTAAAATGTGTCCGCGAAGCCCTATAATTCATGCCTAAAAGACCGTTAATAACTTCTTTTAATGAAGGTGTAGGTATACCCATTTTATCGCAGATTTCATCGATAACGTAATAGGTGATGGGTGCATCAGCTTCACTCTTCAGTGAAGATACTATTTTTCTAGTCTCATGGCATATATGACTAAAATCTTTCCTCTCCAAATTTTCCTCTAATTTGTTGCAGAAATTCTTATCGGCTATTTTCCCAAGCCATAAGGGTCCAGCGGTCTTTAAGGTGGAGTTGCACCGCGGGCATCTGGAATCACGCCCAATTAATAAGATATCTTGAGCGGTCTCCCTGTAAAAGCACTTAGAGCAGTGCAATATATAGCCTATATTCTTTAGGGCTTCATCTGCCTTCTTAGCGCCATACTCGATTAAAGCATATATTCTGACGTAGTGTCTTGTGCTATGGCTAAATAATACTTTTATCCCAATATTATGTTTAGCAGCGGTCCATGCTAAGCAGCTAGCAAGGAGCCTTATTGCTATTTCGTGGCAATACTCAGTCCTCAAGGATAAGCCACCGTACTTTCTTAAGGCTACCCTCGGATAAACCCCGCATAATGAAGCCATATCGGTCGCCGTTAAGGCTAGTAGCCCCCTATCTTTTAACGCCCTAATGGCTGAGTCAAGGTATGGTACTGGAGAGCCGAATGGGTCTATATCTATAAAGTCAAACCTATCACCTGGAGCGGCATGCTTGCTGAGGAAAAGGTTTGCGTCCTCATTTGACACAAAAATTTTCTCTTCAAGATTATTTAAGTGAACATTGTATTTGGCGAGATGATATGCTCTCTCATTTATATCGTTAATATATATGCTTTTTATACCCTTAACTTCCCTAGCGAATCTAATCCCTCTGACGCCACAGCCAGCTAATGGTTCAGAGATGTTTAGGTCTCTATTGACAATATTTTGATAAGATTGTAAAGCCAGAACAGCTATGTCCCTACAAGTTCTCATCCGAGGATTATAGAATACTGGGGCCCTAGCAGGAGCATAATCCCAGAATCCCCTCTTAAAAGACTCAAGCCTTGGAACAGCTATATCAACGATTCCCTCACAGATTATCTCTATGGGAAAATCCAGATTCAAGTTTTCCATTTATTTATTCTCCTCTTCAAATGAAATATTAACGAGGGAAATTTATTTTGTGGGATCTAATTAACTGTAAAATACTTATAGTATATTAGGAATGGAACTTTAAAGTTATAGTGATCCTTATGTGGGTTAATGAGTTGAGAAAGGATTATATAATAGATAGGTGGGTTGTGATCGCGACGCAGAGAAGGGGAAGACCCTCAGATTTTATAGAGAGATGCCCTGAGGAGAGAAGAGATGCTACGTGTCCATTCTGCCCAGGGAATGAACATCTAACCCCACCAGCATCCCTCGTCTACCTAATAGATAACAATGGTAAAATAAGGAAAGACAAGGATAAAGATAGCGAGCGACATAAAAATTGGATCGTTAGGTGCTTCCCAAACCTTTATCCAGCATTCTCACCGGAGAGAGTGAGTGCGGAATCTAAACCCGAGGAGCACAGATATGCTCGTTTGGGGGCGTTGGGTTACCATGAAGTCCTTGTTGAGTCACCGAACCACGACGAGCATCCTGGTGTGGCTAGAGTTGGTCAATTAATCCACGTGATAAGCGCGCTTAAAGACAGAGCATCATTCTTTGTAACAAAGGATTTTGTAAAATATGTATCAATATTCAGGAATCATGGCGCTAGCGCTGGCGCTTCGCTCTCCCATGCGCATATGCAGATAATAGCTATGCCTATAGTTCCAAAAATAGTTTTAGAGGAATTTGTTGTTAGCAAAAGGTATTATGAGAATAATAATAAATGTATCTTCTGTAGCATAATAAGCGAGGAGCGAGGGACTGAACGCTTCATATATGAAAATAATGATTTTATCGTCTTTGCTCCGTGGGCCTCGATAAACCCATTTGAGTTCTGGATATTCCCTAAAAAACACCAGTCCTCCATATTAGATCTCAAAGAAAATGAGACAAGAAGTTTTGCGGAGGTTCTTAGGCTTAGTTTAGGCGGGCTTAAAAATCTACTTAATGATCCCCCATACAATCTGGGATTCCACATGATGCTTGAGGAACATTACCATTGGCATGTCGAGGTTTACCCAAGGCTATCTATATGGGCTGGCTTCGAGAAGAGTACCGGAGTCTACATTAACGTTGTGCCTCCAGAGGAGGCTGCTAAGTACTTAAGAGAATCATTTGATTTAGAAAGGAGAAATCCTCTACTAAATTAACTGCGCATTAACATACAAGTTATTTAAAAATAAAATTATTGAGTTGTTGAGCGAATATTGTTGTTCTATGATTGATTAACTATAGATGCTAAGGACTTTTCTTATTCCATCAATGGTCACAAAGTATTTTTTGGTTCTCTCACCAGCCCTGACCTCAGCGTATCCCTTTTCTATAAGCCTATTGAGATTCTCCTCAATCTTTTGCTTCTCCATAGATGCCCAACGCGATATTTCCTCAATTGAAAGAGCCCTTTCTGGATCTATCGCGCCAATGTTATGTAGGATATATAGAAGATACATGTCATCTGTTATTTGTGTTATTTTATCTCGCATAAAACTTACTCCTCAAGAGTTTTCTTGTAAACCTCTACGGTTCTCTTCGCCACAGCCTCCCAACTATACGCTTCACGAACCTTCTTTTTAGCGTTTTGTGCAAGCCAATGTGCATAACTAGGATCAGATAAGATTTTATTCACACCCCATGCTATTGAGTCTGGGCTCTCCTTATAGGCTAGAAAACCGGTCCTATCATGTTCAATTATCTCCGCTAAACCGCCAACATTACTTGCAACTACAGGGATTCCAGCAGCCATCCCTTCCAGAGCAACTATTCCGAAGGGCTCATAAACTGATGGAACCACCAGAACGTCTGAGCTTAGGGTCAGCTCAATCGTATCCTGATCACTTAGAAATCCCAGAAATGTTATTTTGTGAGAGTACCCTGTGGAATATGCTAAGTTCCAGAGGTTATCCTTAATCCAGCCATTCCCAACTATAATTATTCTAGCCTCTGGGTGCTGATCAAATATTTTTGGTGCCGCCATAATCAAGTATTCTACACCCTTCTGTGGAACGAGTCTCCCGATAAAAAGGACTATTCTCTCGCTTGGGTCTATACCAAGTCTCCTCTTAACGCTGTTGCGGTCTACATTAATCTCGTATTTTGATATATCGATGCCGTTTGGTATAACTTCTATCTTCTCGCTTGGTAAGCGGAAGTGCTCTTCAACCTCGCTCTTCATCGCGTAGCTTGCCACAATAATTCTCTTCGACTCGTAAGTTAGCCACCACTCAAACCCGTCGATCAGAAATGAGTCTGGGCTATGAAGGCCCTGAGCCCTACCTACCTCAGTACTATGTATTGTTGAGACAAGCGGCGCCCCTAAATAATGTTTTGAAGATATACTTGCAGGTGCGACAAGCCAATCATGAGCGTGAATTATATCAAACTTCTCATGCTTACTAACGTCAGCAATCCTCTTCTCCATAAAATGATTAAACAACAGCGTCCAGGTGATGAAGTTTGGGTGCCCCAATTCTATAGGAACCCTATGAATTTTTTCACCATCTATTTCTTCATAGGAGGGTGCGCCGGGGAACTCTAAAGTAATTATGTGAATGGTATGCCCCTTTTTGGCAATTTCTCTCGCTAGACCCTCACAATGTCTTGATATCCCACCAACTATTCTCGGCGGGTACTCCCATGAAAGCATGCAAATGTTCATCTAGTCGACACGCTTACCTCATGAGAAAAATAAATGTACGCAATGATATTAAGTTTCCTGCAGGTCTAATCGAGCCAAAAAATTAAGCAAAAAATGTTTTTCCCAATACTCAAAATTTTTAAGTGATAAAGTTATGGAACAACTTCTTTATATACTCTGATAGTGTTTTCGGCAACTTTCCTCCATGTAAACATTTCTAATACTCTCTTCCTAGCGTTCTCGCCACATATTTTTCTAAGTTCCTCATCCTCTAGGAGAATCACTACAAACTTTGCTATGTCGCTTGGGTCATAGGGGTTTATATGAAAGCCAGTTTGATGTGGTCCAGACGGAATAACTTGCTCCCTCATACCACTTATGCCGCGGGCGCCGACGACGACTGGTTTACCCATACTCATCGCCTCGGTGCAGACTATTCCGAATGGCTCATATTTTGATGGAAAGACGCAGACGTCTGCTGCTGCATAATATTTTATCCTTAAGTCTTCTGGCAAAAACTCGTACTTAAATATGACTTTACCATTAAGGTTTAATCTAGCAACTTCTTCTTTCAGTAGCTCCTCTTGCTCTCCGACACCAACTATAACTAGCCTAGCTTTTGGCACGCGGCTTAAAATTTCCGGCATCGCCAGCACGAGCGTATCTGCACCTTTAACCCACGTTAGCCTTCCTATAAACAGTATCATGTATTCGTCATCAGCTATTCCTAGGCTTCTTCTTATGGCCATGGCTTCCTCCCAAGGCACGCTTTCGGGAGAATATTTCTCAGTATCTATGCCATTATATACAACTCGAATCTTCTTTTCATCATAGCCTAAGCTTACAAGGTGATCCCTCATGGCATAGCTTACTGTTATTATTCTCTCGGCGTAGCCTGCTGCGATCCGCTCTAAACGCTTTATTGTGTTTGAGCCGTCGCCAGTTCTCCCTTGCTCAGTGCTATGTACGTGGAACATAAGGGGCTTACCTAGTCCCCTGCTCGCTAATATTCCACCTATCGAACCAAGCCAGTCATGCGCTGCAATTAAGTCTACTTTCCTCTTTTCCGTCCTTACTAAATCATTTACTAGCTTGCTAGCTGATAATATGTTATAGAGGAAGATATCCCCGAAAAACTTCTTTCCATTCTCACTCCATCGTTGTATTTCCTCTGGTATAAACATTGGCAGTAGTAGGCTGATGTTCATGTTCTCAACTATTGGCCTATGTACCTCCACTCCCCCATATATATCTCTTGTCGGAGCATCCTTCGTATGCATGGCGAAAACAGTCACATCATGCCCCATTTTAACAAATTCCCTCGTTATATATTCGGCATATGTCCCAAGCCCACCTACGAGATACGGAGGATATTCGTAAGTAAAGAATACTATTTCCATGAGGATTTCTCCCAACTACAGAAAACAAGAAACCTGAAGAATTTTAAATTTTTCCTAACATTTAGAAAAAGATTTAACAGGTATTCGCCCAGATATCTCATTGGGAGATATTTATGTTGGCATTCGTGTTTGTTCGCGTTAATGTTGATGCCGTGTCAAAAGTTGCATCAAAAATAGCCGAGATCAATGGTGTCGAAGAGGTATATGAAGTCACGGGGGACATTGATATAATAGCGAAGGTATCAGCACAAAATGTTGATGAGCTAAGTAAGATAGTATTCAAAGTTAGGGAAATTGATGGTGTCCAGGGAACCGATACAAGGATTGTGTTAGTGAGCCATACCAGGTGACGTTTCTGGGAGAGAAGCCGATTACCGAGCGCATAAAAAATATGCGGATAGCCGGCTTATCTAAGGAAGAAATTGTTAAGACTCTTTATCTTGAAAAGTATCCTATATCTAATATAACCGAGGCCTTGGGTCTCTCTTCTCAAGAGCTTTTTGCGATTAATGAGAATCTACGTTTATATCTTTTAAGGTGCCCTGTTGGCCACGGATTCCTCGATGACCCCGTTCTTCATGCTCCTAATGCACATTATTGTATTGAATGTAAGAGATAGGTTGATGAGTCAACATTAAGAGATGAAATAGATCTTGAGATCAGAAGACTAAAGGAGAAGGAATCTTCAAGATAAGGATGATGATTCTAATCCCTCTTTCTCTCTTTTTTAACTTAATTTACCAAGTTCCTTTAATTCCTTCAATCTCTCTTCAAGTATGTTCAGCAGGGTCTTTTTAACGTTTTCTCCGTCATCCCTTAGTTTTTCAGGTAGACTTGATATTTTGGCGGCGAGGTTTTCATCGCCAATAACTTCAGAGATCCATCTCTCAAAATCTCCTCTACTTAAGTGGAAGATTATTGAGTTAACGTTTACCTTTTTTATTGCCTTGTAGAGGTCCTCAAGGCTTATGGCTAACACGTCTGTTGGAGAGCCCGCTCGGAGAAAGAACCTAAAGCCCTTACTTGGGGGTACGCGCCTTAATAAGCGCCTATACTCTGATTCTGGTTTACTGGATTCCATTAGACACCTAGCCCAAAGATCCAATAGAATCTTCATGTATGTTTTAAATGCCTCTACTGGCCCCCCATATGGATTAAATATGTTGTGAACTATACCTGAACCCCCACCCTTAGTACACATGTAATGGAAGTGGTCACTTGTCTGCAGGTACCGCCAAACCCTAAGTAGATTAGGCTCATTCAGCTCCTTAATAATAAGCCCAACTTCATTAAGAAGGTCAAATGAGATTGCTTGTTGGGGGTTCCCTAACCATGCGCTTAGGTCACGTTCAATGTCGGCCCACGAGATAGTGTTCTCCGGCGGTACATCTATTGTGTCGCATGGAGCATATTTCTGAACAACCTCTTTTGGAGTGGACCAGCATAAATTATCCCACTTTAAAGATTCTATTTGAAGCCACCTAAGAAACTCAAATATTCCACTCTCAGTCCAGAAATGCTCTCCAAAAGTCTCGTAATCAAGAAATACCGTTACAAGTTGACCCGACGTATGGGCCAGCCAAGTCACATATTTGTCTGCTGTTAGGGGCCACTGATCCCACAATGTTGACGTGAAGCGAAAACCTATGTCATCTGAAAGCCTATAATTACGTAGTAGAAGGTTGATTGAGGAGCCCTTTGCCCTATACACGTAATTTGGTGATCTCCAACCAAGTATCCTCTCAACCCCCTCTGTGATCACCGTCTTAAATCCAAGGGACTCGGCCACTTTGGCGACATTATTGTTATATATGCATTCGGTGTTCTCAAAAGTTTCCGGGGTATAACTGAATAAGTCTGCTATAGTTTGCTTTTGCATTTCAACCTGCTCAATAAACTCTGATTCATCACGATTATTTAGGCAAGCTAGCGAATGATAATACGTTTGACTTATCAGTTCGGCGGAACCCGTTTCAGCAATTTGTTTAAAGAGCTCTAGTAAATCTGGATTCCATTTCTCACATTGATCAAGAAATGTCCCAGAAAAACTAAAGGAAACTTTGAATGGTTTTCCTCCTTTTCGAGATCTCTCTATCTGCTCTAAAATAATTTTGGTTGCCGGAAAATAGCATTTTTGAGAGATGCGCATGAAGATTTCCTTGTTCAGTTTCTGGTCAAAATAAATATCAAAAAGATCCTTTATACTAACATTTTTTAAACCAAGAGAGGCACTGAGTTCAAAATTACATTTCAATCTAAAGGGCTGATGGACCTCAAAAATCAGGCATATGTCAACCAATCTTGATCACGCCGTTCTATTCCCGCAATTTCTTTGATTTAAGGTTTATCAAACATATTCAATATTCATAAAATTCAACTCTTAAATATTTCATTTCGATGAGAAGATATTGCGAGGATGCGGATCCTATTATCAAGACGAATATAAATCAAGTTAATTCGTTAATTGAGGGTCTCGGAGAAATTTTTCCAATATGGGTGAAGTGCTCTCTTTGGGCTAATTGATGGAAAAGAGGTTCTTGTTGTTAAGGAAATTGAGCTTTCTCAGGAACAACTTGATTGAGATACTATCTGAGATGGATCCCGAAGAATTTTAGTGGAATTGATTAGGTCTGATAGAACATTTAGGCTTTTTGCTCTAATCCGAGCGCTATAGAGCTTCTATCTCAGAGATAGATGTAGATTCATGAGGATAGACGTGACCTAAAAGCATATGGCTATGGCTAATAATATTCATAATTAGACTATGACATTTCATCCCACATTGTTGTTGACGACAAATTATGCAGGATTCATATTAAAATATTAGATTTATGGCTAAAAGATTAAAAAAGGATAAAAAGGTGATCTTTTAATAGGAGTGTTTGTGGTAGGCTTTGAGTAAAACGGGGAATCTGGTTGTTGTTAAGGTTGGAACAAGCAGTATAACTAAGGATGATGGTAGCCTAGATTTGGATGCAATTCGTGAGCTTGTGGATCAGATTGCGGAGGCTGTTAACAGAGGCTATAAGATAATTCTTGTAACCTCGGGTGCAATTGCCTCAGGATTGGCTGAGCTTGCCGTTAAACCGAAACCGAGTGATATAGTTTTTAAGCAGGCTTGCGCGGCGGTTGGCCAAGCAATTCTTATGGAGCATTACCGTCAACTCTTTAGACGTCATAACCTAAAGGTTGCTCAGATCCTTTTAACCCAAGATGATCTGGCGAATAGGGTTTCATATGTACATGTGTGTAATGTTCTTGATAGGCTGCTGAGTTTAGGCGTTATACCAATAATAAATGAGAATGATGTTACATCTGTCGATGAGATAATGCCTGTCATGAAGGGCTATAAGATTAACTTCAGCGATAATGATATACTCTCAGTTTTAATAGCGAATGCCGTTCAGGCGGATTTGATCATAATATTATCTGATGTTGATGGACTTTATAATGCTAATCCGCTGGAGGAGAAAAACGCCAGAGTAATTCCTGTTGTCGAGAAGATAACTCCTGAGATTAAGGTGGCTGCAGAGGGTAAGAGCACGTTTGGTAGGGGTGGCATGAAGACTAAGCTAGAGGCAGCTGAAATAGCGATGCAGAGCGGGATCCCCCTAATAATTGCGAATAGCAGAAGAAAAAATGTAATTATAGATATCCTAAGGGGGGAGAAAGTGGGAACATACTTTAAGCCATCTGGCAGAATGCCGAGCATAAAAAGGTGGATAGCTTATGGAGCCGGGGCGAAGGGGGCCATCAAAGTTAATGAGGGAGCTAAACAAGCAATTCTTAATGGCGCAAGCCTACTGGCGGTTGGCATAGAATCCGTTGAGGGGCAATTTAAAATTGGCGACGTTATAAGTATCCTAGGTCCAGATGGAGAAGAGTTTGCGCGCGGCATAGTTAATTACTCGAGCGATGAGCTAAATCTAATTAAGGGCTTAAGAACCCCGCAAATAAAAAAGGTTTTAGGATATATTAGGAGAAAAGAAGTAATTGTTAGAAAGCTTATGTATGTGTTTGGTGGGGCTGAGAAGAATGAGTGAAGATGTGAGTAGCATAATTTTAAATATATGCAAGAAAGCTAAGGAGGCTTCATATATTCTGGCGAGGCTTCCAACTGAGGTTAAGAATAGAGCGCTGTATAATATGGCCGATGCATTGGAGACTCATGCCGACGAGATTCTGGAAGCCAATAAAAAGGATGTTGAGCTCTCTAGGGCGAGTGGTGTTAAAGAATCTCTTCTCGATAGGCTGATTCTAACTAAGTCAAGGATATCGAAGATGGCTCAATGTTTAAGGGAGATCGCCGAGTTGCCGGATCCGGTTGGCCAAATAATTAAGACTTGGGTTAGACCTAACGGACTTATAATTGGGCAGATGAGAGTACCGCTGGGCGTGATCGCGGTGATATATGAGTCGCGTCCAGATGTTACCTCTGATGCAACTGGAATATGCATAAAGTCCGGCAACGCAATTATATTGAGGGGTGGCTCAGAAGCCATAAACTCCAACATTATTATAGGGAGAATTTTGAGTGAGGCTGCAATGAAATCTGGGATACCTGATGGCGCGATACAGGTGGTTCCGACAACAGATAGGAGGGCGGCCCTTGAGCTCATGAGGATGAGAGACTACATAGATGCTCTCATACCTAGAGGCGGGGCGGATCTTATTAGGGCAGTAGTAGAGAATGCAAAGGTTCCGGTTATTGAGACTGGAACTGGCAATTGTCACATTTATGTTGAGAGTGATGCTGACATGGATATGGCAATAAAAATAATAATTAATGCTAAATGTCAGAGACCTGGAACATGTAACGCCGCTGAGAAGCTCCTTGTTCATAGAGATATAGCTCCGGTTTTCCTACCGAAGGTTATTAGTGCCCTGCGTGCACATGGCGTTGAGGTCAGGGGTTGCGAGGAGACTAGGAAGATTGTTTCGGATGTTAAGCCTGCAACTGAGGAGGACTGGTACACAGAATACTTGGATCTGATTATTGGTGTTAAGGTTATAAGTGGCCTAGATGAGGCGATAGCGCATATAAACAAGTATGGAACAAAGCACTCCGATGCTATAATCACGTCAGACTTCAATAAGGCTATCCGCTTTATTCGAGACGTTGATTCCGCAGCCGTATACTGGAATGCTTCAACACGCTTTACTGATGGAAACCAGTATGGGCTTGGCGCAGAAATAGGAATAAGCACGCAGAAGCTACATGCCCGCGGGCCGATGAGCGTAGAGCACCTTACGAGTATTAAGTACTTTATTCTTGGCCGAGGGCATATAAGAGAATTATAGTCTTTGTTGATGCTTTTGTATCCACAACATTTAAGTTAAAATGCCTCTTGGCAGTGACAATATTTTATGCTTACCGAAAAGGAGATTTTGATTGCAATTTTAAAGAATACACAGAAGGAAGACAATACCAGCATCGAGGGCATCTCTAGGGAAGCAAGAGTGCCGCAGGCGATAGTTCTGGAGTTTCTAAGCGGGCTTTATAAAGCCGGACTTTTGAGAATAGATGGCGATAAAATATATGTTGATGGAGAGCAGCGCCTAAAAATCGCTGTTAAATCTATAGGTTTAGGAGCTGATGTTGAGAGAGTTGCAAGGCTTCTAACGTGGTCCGAGTTTGAGCAATTCTCAAAAGAATCGTTGGAATCAAACGGCTTCAAAGTCGCTATGAACTTTCGTTTTAAGTGGTTTGGAAGGAGATGGGAAATAGATTTGATTGGCTTTAAGAGACCCCTAGTTATCTCAGCGGACTGTAAACACTGGCGCCGGGGGTGGAGTGGATCAGCTAGTATTGAGGCTGCTAAAAGCCAGGTTGAAAGGACGGGGGCTCTGGCCGAAGCGTCAAGACGCATTAAAAGCAGGGTCGGCATAGGTGAATGGGAATACGCTTATTTTGTGCCAGTAATCCTTTCGCTTTGTCCTTCACGACACAAATTCTATGAGGGAACACCAATAGTACCTATATTACAGCTTAACGATTTTCTCCAAAACCTTATAGCTTATTTAAATGAGGTGAACCACTTCTATATCCAGTATGTTTAAGCCTTTTTTCTGGCAAAATCTTATAAAAATTTTAGGCAAACTCTTAATCTAGAATGGTGAGAGTTGTATCACAGTTAAATGATGATCTTATTAGGATAGTGAATATTTCAATGCCCTTTCCAGCAAAGGTTATAAGGGCTTACTCACGTCTTGGAGTGGTCTTCACAAGCGGCGATTTAGCGAGGAAGGCTGGCATATCAAGCTCGACGGCCAAATATTATAAAAAAGATGGTTGAGATGCATATGATCTCAAAGTTTCCCTATAAGAAGAAATATCAGAAGTATGCGAATGCCAAGAATTTCTTGGATTGGCTTATGGATCTGATCAGGCTTGTTATAAGGCCGCTTGAGGAAAAAAAGTAGATTTTATGGTGCTGGAAAATTGTCTCTTAGGGAGTTGGCTGCGAGGAAAGGGAGAAAGGGTGGTGGAAAGCGCGGTAGAGTTTTGACGTTAAGAGAAATTAGGAGGATGAAGAAGCGGGGTTATCAGGCCGAGAGGGATCTGGTTAAGATGCTCCGTGGGATAGGATTCAGGTCTGTGAGGATTCCGGTCTCTGCGCCCAGTAGTGAGCCCCTACCAGACGTGTTTGCGGTGAAGAGTAATTGTATAGTGGCGTTTGAGGTTAAGGCTCCAAGCCATGGAAGAGCGTACTTCCCAAGGAATCAGGTGAAGAAGCTCTTTGATTTTTTGGGCATGTTTGATGCATATCCTGTCAGAATAGCTGTTTTGGTGGCGAGGTTTCCCCGCAAATGGATTTTTAAGCGGGTAGAAGATATTGATGACTATTTTATCAGCAAGAATGAAACGGGCAACCTAAGGCTTGAAGCTATTTAGAAGGGGATAAAGTTTATACTATCCTGTGCTTTTCTCTTATTAAAAGCGGTGAATAACGTAAGTTGTCTCTTGAGATACAAGATCTAGAGGATCTCCTAAGAACCTTAATCCTTGTAGAATCAGGTAGGAGAGCAGTTTCCAAAAGTAGGCTAGAGCATCGAATAGAGAGCATTTGTGATGGGAATTTCTGCGTAGATAGAACGGATTTTAGTGAAACCCTTAGAAGCATGATTGAGGAAGGCCTGATTATTGATTATGGTGACTCTATTAGATTAACGAGGAAGGGTGCCAAGATAAGCTCTGAATGGAAGAATTTCCTTTACAGGGATGAGCCAATACTGGAGATAGTTGTTGGCATAGCTGATGGATCAATTACTAGCCTTGTAGTGATAATTTCATCGCTTATAGCTGGCTTGGCTTCTAAAGTAGCGTTTATTGCCTCCATACTGAGCCTAGCAGTCGTTGCTTTAACAAACTTTTCAAGTTTCCTTCTAGGAGGGATAACGGAGGATCTAGCTGACCTAGAGACACTACAGAACCTAATAACTTATAGTTTAAGCGATGTATCTGATGTTAACGAGAGGGAGAGGGCTCTATTATTAACTAGGGGAATCTTTAATCTACTGCGCGTTAAGAGAAGCAGGTCTAGTATAATAGCCTCATTAATCTGCGGTGTAACAACATTCATATCCGGCATGGTGCCCCTAGCGATCTTCCTGTTACTGCCCCATCCAATCGATATGCTTCTCTCCCTACCCATAATTGGGGCGACGATCGGCTTCTTCCTAGTATATTATCGCTCCCGTAAAACAAGAATGCCATGGAAAATAATCCTTCTTCAGACGATCATAGTGATAGTTGTCGCCGTGGCAGTTTCATTGTTGCTTGGCACTCAAATATAAGTTTGATCAGCATGGAAGGTGGATGATATTTGAGTAAAAAATGCATCGGGCTAATTGTTAATCCAATAGCTGGGATGGGCGGATTGGTTGGCCTTAAGGGGACTGATGGAAAAGAGATATTAGAGAAAGCGCTGAGTTTGGGGGCAAAGCCTGTTGCGCCGGGAAGAGCTGAGACTTTTCTCTCGCATTTAAAGGATCTCATCGATGGAGAAATTGATTTATTGGTCGGTGCGGGGTGGATGGGCGAATTCGAAGCTCAGAAGGCTGGCTTTGAGTGTAGTGTAATGGGCCAGAGGAAGGAGAGGACTACGGCTAGAGACACAAAGGAGATATCTGAGAAGATGCTTGAGAGCAAGGTTAGCTTGCTAGTCTTCTGTGGAGGTGATGGAACCGCAAGGGATATACTTGATGTTATAGGATTACGCCTGCCAGCGCTGGGAGTTCCAAGTGGCGTTAAAATGCATAGTGCTGTCTTCGCAGCAACTCCAGAGGGCGCTGCTAGAGTTGTCTCCCGCTTTCTGCTGGAGGGGCTGCCGCTTAGGGAGACCGAGGTGATGGATGTTGATGAGGAGGCTTTTAGGGAGGGTCGCCTCTCAGCGAAACTCTATGGCTACATGCTTGTCCCCTATGAGCCAGAACTAATTCAGGGCATCAAAGAGACCAGCTTATCCACCGAGGATGAACTATATAATCAGGCAGCGATTGCCCTCTGCTTTATTGAGAAGATTATGGAGCCAGAAACGGTATATATTCTCGGTCCCGGGACGACCACTAGGGCTATAGCGGCGCTTCTGAATGAGAGGAAGACGTTGCTTGGGGTTGATTTACTCCTTAATGGGAAGATCATTAGGCATGATGTCAGGGAGGCTGATATCCTAGAGGCCATTAAATCAAAGAGGGCTAAGATCGTTGTAACGCCTATCGGCGGGCAGGGCTTCATATTTGGTAGGGGGAACCAGCAGATAAGCCCGAGGGTTATTAGGAGCGTTGGCCCAGAGAACATAATAGTTATCGCAACAAAGCATAAGATTAGGGGCTTAAGTTGCCTGAGGGTTGATACTGGCGACCCGGAGCTTGATCAGATGTTGAGGGGCTACATGAGAGTGATAGTAGATTATGGTGAAGAATGCTTAATTCCAGTCAAATAGCGTGGAATGAATGGCTCTTCCTAGCATATTGGCCGCGTATATTTATGTGGAAACCGCACTTAGGGCACATTTTATCCTCAGTAACATTATAGCGTACGACGCTGAAGCCATACCTCTTTACTAAGACTTCGTTGCAGTTTGGGCAGTAGGTGTGCTCGTACCTGTGGCCTGGAACATTACCCACATAAGCGTATAGCATGCCCATCTCCCTAGCCATTCTACATGCTTCCTCAAGGGTCCTTATGCTCGTTGCTGGCTTATCGAACTTATACGCCGGGTAGTATCTGGTGAAGTGGATGGGCGTGTCCGGACTGACCTCCTTAAGGGCCCTCTCAATTATCCATCTTAGACAATTCTCGTCATCGTTGACGCCCGTTATTACAAGGTTCACGAGTTCGATATGGAGACCCATCTTCTTGGCCTCCCTAGCGTTCCTCCAGATCCTATCGACATCTATTCCTCCGCAGAATTCCTTGTAGACCTCAGGATCCCCCTTAATGTCAATTTTTAATCCATCCATACCGGACTCTCTGAGAGCTCTTAGGGTCTCGAGGGTCATGTAGCCGTTCGAGACGTAGCATGAATATAAACCCCTCTTAAAGCCGATCTTGAAGGTGTCGATGTTCCAGTCTGTTAGGAGAGTTGGCTCCTGGAAGCTTGAGCATAGACCCTCATCACTATATTTTATGGCTAATTCCACTATATCCTCGGGCGGATAATACTCGGCTTTCTTCGGGTCTGGAGGGAACTTTGATAAAGTCCAGTTTTGGCACCATGGACATAGGAAGTTGCATGACCAGGTTGAGTACGTGAGGGCTGTTGATCCGGGCCAGTAGTGGAAGAATGGCTTTATCTCGATGGGCCTGCTCTCTATGGCGCTTAGGTCACCATACACGACCGTGTAGAGCTTGCCATCAATGTTTAATCGTGTTTTGCAGAAGCCATACTCTCCGGAGGCAATCGTACACCTGCGCTCGCATAGTATGCACTCAACCTTATCGTTGGGAGCCCTCTTATAGAAGATGGATTCCCGAACGCTGGGCAGCCTAAGAAACTCTTCCAACTTCCCTCAACCCAAAAATAAAATTGCCACATAATTAAACTTTATATTTCTTCAAGTCCTTAACTTTTGAATAATTTTTTGTGGTGGGCTTGCAATGGCCGCTGTTAAGGTTAAGAATAGATGGGAGATCCTAAGAAATGCCATGTCCGAGGCCGACCGAAGGGTTAGGGAGATAATCCTAAACGCTATTGAAAGGGCTGTTGAGGCGTCCGACCCAAAAAATATTGTTCGTTCAAGGGTTAAGGTTGTTAATGAGAAGCTTGTCATCGATGGAGGAAACTTTGACCTCAAATCCTTCAAGAGGATCTTTGTTGTGGGCGGCGGTAAGGCTAGTGGATACATGGCTGAGATTATAGAGGGGATCCTTGGCGATAGGATAAGCGATGGGGTGGTTGTTGTTCCACATGGAACTTCTGGGAAACTTAACCTCAAGATCATTAGGGTTCATGAGGCTAGCCACCCAATCCCGGATGAAAGCAGCGTTGAGGGAGCCCGAAAAATCCTTGAGTTGGCGGGGGAGGCAGGCGAGTCCGATTTAATACTATGCTTAATATCCGGGGGAGGCTCAAGCTTAATGGCGTACCCGCGTGAAGGAGTATCCCTTGAGGACAAGAGGAGGATTACTGATATTCTTCTCAGGTGCGGCGCAAAGATAAATGAGATAAACGCCGTTAGAAAGCATCTTTCAAGGTTTAAGGGCGGACATTTAGCTAGGGCAGCATGCCCGGCGACAGTAATAAGCTTACTGCTATCAGATGTGATAGGCGATCCATTAGATGTTATAGCGTCCGGGCCGACTGTTCCAGACTCAACAAGATTCAGGGATGCAATAGGCGTCCTAAAAAAATATGGTGTGTGGGATGATGTCCCAGAAACTGTTAGAGGTCTCTTGATTAGCGGGGATAAGGGCTTAGTTGAGGAGACCCCGAAGGCCGGGGATCCATGCTTTAAGAGGGTGCATAATTTTGTTATTGGGAATAATAGGCTTGCCTCCATGGCCGCAGTAGATGAGCTTAGAAGGGAGGGGTTAAACACGCTCCTATTGACGACTTATATGGAGGGTGAGGCGCGGGTTATAGGCTCTTTCATTGGCACAATAGCTAAAGAGATTATGGCTTCAGGGAACCCTGTTAGGCGGCCAGCCGGAATAGTTGTTGGCGGTGAGACCACGGTTACGGTGACCGGAAAAGGAAGGGGCGGAAGGAACCAAGAAATAGCGTTGGCGTCAGCGCTACATATATCTGGCATGAGGGGCGTTGCCATAGCATCCTTCAGCACCGACGGCGTTGACGGGCCAACGGACGCGGCCGGCGCAATCGTGGATGGGGCAACAATCCAGCGCTCCAGAACTATGGGGCTCAGTCCAGAAGAGCACCTCCTCAACAACGACTCCTACAATTTCTTCAGGCAGCTGGGAGACCTCATCTTCACCGGCCCAACCGGCACAAACGTCAATGATGTAACAATATTGATTGTTCTTTAGTGCAAGTTACTTTTTTGGAAGCCGTTAATGCTCTAGATATCATTTCGACAGCGTTATATGGCGCCTCCATAAATCTTTAATATTTTTAACGATAAAAGTAAAAGTGCTGGGTTCTCTATGGAGAGGATTGAGGGGCAGGTTTTAAGGCTCGCGGACCTGGTGGATTATCATGAAGGCTCTATAGTTGGTCGAGCTTTAATTGATAGGGCTGCTGGATCGGTAACCCTCTTCGCCTTTGATGAGGGGCAGGGTATAAGCGAGCATACTGTGCCCTATACGGCAATGGCCATTATACTCGACGGGCAGGCGAAAATAGCAATCGAGGGTAAACCACTAAATCTTACTGAGGGCGAGATGGTGATTATGCCCGCTAATAAGCCCCACTCTGTGAAGGTCCCAAAGAGGTTCAAGATGCTATTAATAATGATTCGGTCATGACGGAGACAACTCTTTTTCTGGCATGTAATGGATGTGGGCTTATTAGCCGATTTCCCTGGCTATCTCGGCGGCGAGCTTGGCGAGTGAGATGGCGTCTTCACCAAATATAACTATCATCGGCTCCTTGCCGATGTCACCCATATGGTAGATCACGTCTGGCACTCCCCCAACCCTGCCTTTCGCCTGCCTAACACCCCACGGGATCGTCATGCCCTCAATACGCTTTATCTCCTCCGGCTCCTCAGCCCTATCATAAAACGATATCCTTAATCCCCTTTCCCTAAGGGCCTTGATAATATTCTCCGAGTACCTTAGGTTTATTGCCGCTCTCTTCCTGGCATCATATTTCATGATCTCAATTAGGTATCTGGCTAGGTGGCTTGATGCGCCAAACTCTGGCTGCGAGACAGCCTTAACGCGGTCGAAGACTTTTACTAGTCTTCCGGGTATAGCGGCCACGTCGTCTGCGCTATCCGCATATGATAGGGCCATAGCAACGTTCATGCCAACCTCCGGCACGAGCCTAGCAATATTGGTCGTGGATTCAAGTATATTCTTTGCCTCCATAACATTCCTTAGGACGCCGTATTTTTCAGCCTCTCTATAAAGACGGGCCATCGGGTTAACTGGGCCAGCCCCCTTGCCGATATTTAAGCCAAACTTTATTGCCTCTGTAATAAACTCTTTTGCGAGCTTAACCGCTAATACTATGTCCTCGCCCCTAGCAAGGTAGGCTGTTATGGCCGATGAGAAGCTGCAGCCGGTGCCATGAGTGTTTTTCGTATATATTCTCGGCGCCCTGAAGATCTTGTATTCGCCCCCATAATATAATATGTCAATGGACTCGCTGGCAGCCTCAAGGTGTCCACCCTTAACGACAACGGCCTCTGGGCCGAGGGCATGTATTTTCTCGGCCGCCCTCTTAGCGCCCTCGATATCTTTTATCTCCATCTTAGAGAGTCTCTCAGCCTCAAATCTGTTTGGTGTAACCACCTTGGCTACTGGAAGAAGATACTCTTTTAATGCCTCTTCAGCCTCCGGCTTCAAGAGCGGCGCGCCCGACTTAGCAACCATAACTGGGTCAACAACCAATGGAAAACCATATTTTGAAGTCTCCTCAGCAACAGCCCTAATTATCTCCGCCGTATAAAGCATCCCGGTCTTCCCCGCATCTATCCCCATATCCTCAGCTACCTGTCTGATCTGCTCTCTAACAATCTCGGGTCTAAGGCACTCTATAGCCGTCACCGAATAGGTATTCTGAGCCGTGACGCACGTTATCGCGCTTGTACCATAAACCCCAAGGGCTGCAAAAGTCTTTAAGTCAGCCTGTATCCCCGCCCCGCCGCCAGAGTCGCTTCCAGCAATCGTGATAGCGACTGGAGCTTTATCACCGCGAGTTTTAAGCATAGATCTTTCTCTCCAAGAGCCAGATTAAAAGCATGAAGCCCTCAGAGCATCCTTCAACAACTTTATTGCGCAGTATTCTGAGCACATTGAGCACGTCTCCGGGCTTGTTAGCTTCACTCTCCCACGTATCTCCAGCGCCCTCTTAGGATCTATAGCGTTCTCTATCTGCTTCTTCCAATTGAGACTAGCCCTAGCTTTAGCCATTTCAAGATCCTTAGCCGCTGCCTTAGAGCCAAGCCTAACTATGTCGGCTGCATGGGCCGCTATTCTGGCTGCTATAACGCCATCCCTAACATCCTCCACTGTGGGAAGACCAAGGTGCTCAGATGGTGTGACATAGCATAGGAAGTCTGCGCCAGCCAGGCCAGCTAGGGCTCCCCCAATAGCCGCTACGATATGGTCGTAGCCAGGCGCTATCTCAGTTACAATTGGGCCGAGCACATAGAATGGCGCCTCCTTGCAGATAGCCTTAGCCAACTTAACGTTCGTCTCGACATGATTTAATGGCAGGTGACCCGGCCCCTCAACCATCGCCTGCACGCCAGCCTGCCTCGCTCTCTCCACAAGTCTCCCAATCGTCAATAATTCTTGAACCTGGAAGTAGTCTGTTGAATCGAATATGCATCCGGGCCTCAGTCCGTCTCCAAGGCTTAGGGCAAAATCGTATTTTGCGGCGATTTCCAAAAGGTAATCGTAGTTCTTGTAGAGCGGGTTTTCTTCGCCGTTATGGAGCATCCAAGCTGCTAGGAACACTCCGCCCCTACTAACAATCCCCATTAGTCGGGGCTGTTTAGCGAGCTTCTCAACAGTTTCTTTCGTGACCCCACAGTGGACTGTCATGAAGTCTACTCCATCTTTAGCGTGTCCCTCTATGACGTTAAAGATGTCGTCCTCGCTCATGTAGACTATTGAGCCCCTCTTCTTGGCGGCTTCTGTCGCAGCCTGATAGATTGGGACTGTCCCGACTGGAACATTGACGGCTTTTAAGATCGCCCTCCGAATCTCATCTAAGTCCCCTCCTGTACTTAGATCCATGACAGTATCGGCGCCATACCTAACTGCCACAGAAGCCTTCTCGACCTCAAGGTTTAGGTCGCATAGGTCTGGGCTAGTGCCAACGTTCGCATTAACCTTTATCCTCAACCCCTTCCCAATGCCGATGGCATGAACGTTCTCCCTCATAATATTCCGCGTTATTATAACCGACCCCTCAGCAACACGCGCACGTATACTCTGCGGCGACTCCCCCTCCTCCTTGGCGACCAGGCGAATCTCCTCAGTCTCACGTCCCTCCACGGCAGCCCTCATCTGCGTTGGCATCTCATTCCCCCATTAAATATAGTTTATATAAGGGTCTAAAAGGAAAATCTCGCTTACATCGATATTTACTTTTCTATTTCAATAAGATCCGCGATGCTGACTTACTTGTTTGAGAGATACCGATCTACGTTATCGCTGAACTTTTATATGATTAATGTCCTAATATGATGAAAGATCTTGCTAGCCACGAAAGCGTCTATAGAGATTCTTAAATTTTTATGAAGGTTATTAATTAATGATGGATCTCTCTGATATCGGAAGAGGAGGAAAATTAAGTGATAATCGTAAGGGTACATTTTCTCTTTAACTTAAGGAGCATAGTTGGTGAGAAAGAGGTGCTACTAAAATTAGAGAATGGTTCGACTATTAAAGATTTAATGCGATTGTTGATTAGGCAGTATGGTGAGAAGCTTGAAAAATCTTTAAGGATTAAGGATGGGAAATCTGATTTATCAATAACTATCTTGGTTAATGGAAGGAACATAGACTTCATTAAAGGCTTTGAAACGCCGCTATTTAATGGGGATGTGGTCTCGATCGTTCCGCCGGCTGGAGGAGGATAAGGACTCGAGGAGACTCATTGGGCTTTACAGCCCTTAGACAATAGAGTCTAGAGGGGGTCGCTTCTAAATATTAGACTAAGAGGGTATCCTAGGTGAAACTTAAAGTTTTATATTGTTCAAACACTTTTACCTAAATAAAGGTGGAATTAAACATGGTTTATGGATATTCTGGCAAAATATTGTATGTGAATTTATCAACTGGTCGAATGTATGATAAAGACTTGGAAATAGATTATGTCTATCCGGTGATTGGTGGGGCTGGTCTTGGAATAAGATTACTGTTTGACGAAGTAGATCCGAGAGTTGACTCATTATCGCCGGATAACAAACTAATATTTTCTGTTGGTCCCCTGACAGGCGCCGTGCCATGTACAAGCAGGATGGCTGTTGTCTCTAAGTCTCCATTGACTGGCGCAGTTGGAGCGTCTTTTTCAGGCGGATATTTCCCAGCAGAGCTTAAATTTGCAGGATATGATGCGTTAGTGATATCTGGAAGGGCGGATAAGCCATCTTACATATGGATAAAAGATGATGATGTTACTATTGGTGATGCATCTGACATTTGGGGTCTCACGACCACCGATACTCAAATCGTATTAAAGGAGAAGCTGAATCAGCCTGATGCAAAGGTTGCTTGTATAGGTCCGGCTGGTGAAAGGCTTGTCCGCTATGCTTGCATTATAAATGAGAGGAGAGCTGCGGGTAGAAAAGGTTTAGGGGCCGTTATGGGCTCAAAAAACTTGAAGGCTATAGTTGTGAAGGGCTCAAAGAAGGTTAAGATTGCTGATGAGGAGAGATTTAGGCAGGTGATTAAAAGAATGCATGAGATGATGAGGGAAAGCCCAGCATTATACCCCCTTTTCTCAAAAATGGGGACGCCGATGGCGGTTGAGGTTACAGCTGAGCTGGGAATTTTACCAGCTAAAAACTGGACTGCTACTGGATTATTCGCTCCGGTTGAAACTCTTGGTGGGGAAGCTCAAACCCATTATACGATTGCTCGTATGGGCTGCTATATGTGCCCAGTAAGGTGTGGGCAAGTAAAAGTGGTTAAAAGCGGGCCATTTGCTGGCTTCATGACTGAGGGACCGGAGTTTGAGACAACCTATAGCTTGGGGACTATGGTTGGAATTAACTATTTGCCAGCAGTTATTGCTGCCGATCGATTATGTGATGAGTACGGTTTAGATACAATCTCTACTGGAGCGAATATAGCATTTGCAATGGAACTTGTCGAAAAGGGGATACTCTCAAAAGATGAGGTGGATGGCTTAGATTTAAGGTTCGGTAACTATGATGCTACTATAAAAATGATTAGGAAGATCGCGTTTAGAGAAGGGTTTGGCAATGTACTTGCAGAGGGTGTTAAAAAGGCGTCTGAAATAATAGGTAGGGGGTCCGAGAAATACGCTCTACACATTAAAGGTCTCGAGCTACCGGGATATGATGTTAGAGGCGCTAAGGCTCACGGGCTAAGTTATGCTACGGCATATACTGGCGCGGACCATAATAGAGGATATGCTATTCAAGAAATATTTAGTGTTCCGGTTCCCTATAGGGTTGATAGGCTGGCAATAGAGGGTAAAGGCATTCTGTGTAAATGGAATCAGGATGTGCGGACAGCAGTTTGCGATTGTATGCCCTTATGCGTTTTCGTATTTGATATGGGGTTAGCTGCTTATGCCCTTGAACTAATGGCAAACATATATTCTGCGTTAACTGGTTTAGAAATTAAGCCAGATGAGGTTCAAAAAGCTGGGGAAAGAGTAAATAATATAGCTAGAATCTTTAATTTTAAGGCAGGTTTTACGAGAAAAGATGATACTCTTCCAGCAAGGCTCATGAAAGAAGGGATTCCCGGCGGGTCTTCGAAGGGCCAATTAATTACAGAGGAAGATTTGAGTAAAATGCTTGATGAGTATTATGAGGCACGAGGCTGGGATAAAGAAAAAGGGATTCCTTCAAAAGAAAAAATGTTGGAACTTGGTCTTCCCCTCGATTGGTTAGGCGGAAACTAGAAATTCATGAAGTTCTGGTGGATTTAAAGATGAAAGAGCGCATATCTGCGTCATCCTTCATAAGATTTCCCACGGAGCCTGAGCCTATAAGCGTGGATCTTCTCAGATCTTCGGTGATTGTAGTTGATATGCAAAATGTCTTTTTAAGTCCCGGCGGAATGTTTGATATAATTGGTTTTAACGTATTAAAGTTCAGGCGTATAATTAAGCCAGTTAAAAACGTCTTGGATTACTCAAGAAAACTTGGTCTAAAAATAATATATTTGAGACAAGCATATTCGCCAGACTTATCTGATTCAGGTGGGCCTGAATCCCCAAGCTACTGGAAAGTACGTAGTCTGGTGCTACTCCGTGAAAAACCAGATCTTAAAGATAAGTCATCAATTAAGGGAGCTTGGGGTGCTGAAATAATTGATGAAGTTAAACCGCTCCCAGAAGAGCCGGTCATTGACAAACAGAGGTATAGCGGTTTTGTTAACACTAAATTGGAGGAGGTGCTGAGAAACATGAATATAAAATATCTTTTCTTTGTAGGGATCTTCTTAAACGTTTGTGTAGAATCTACCATCCGTGACGCCTTCTTTAGAGATTTCTGGCCAATCGTGATCTCCGACTGCTGTGAAGCTGTGGGATCAAAATATGCGAAAAATGTTTCTCTTTGGAACATCAGTAACCTCTTTGGTTGGACGATAACCTCAAGGAAATATATTAGGGCTTTGAAGAAGGAGGCAGCAAAAATCTAGCACCCTTTAAAGTCCTCTACAATAGTTTCTGCGGTGGCAGCCTATGCTAGCTTTTAGCATATTCTTCAAATGTGGATAAGTCTAAGAGCCCGTGTCCACTGAAGCAGAAGACTATCGTTTTTTCTAGGTTTCTTCTTCTGCATTGCTGTGCCTCAATTATCACCTGTTTAATTGCATGGGATGTCTCTGGAGCTGGAACTATCCCTTCAATTCTTGCGAATGTTATTGCGGCCTCAAGGGCCTCCTCCTGAGGATATGCTATTGTCTCAACGGTCCCCTCCTTTATGAGTAGAGATAAGGCTGGCGCTGCAGCATGATACCTTAGCCCGGCAGCGTGTATGGGCGGAGGCACATAGTTCCTTCCAACAGTATACATTTTTAGCATTGGAAGGTATCCAGCCGTATCTCCATGCTCATAAACATAGTTTCCTTCAGTCATCTTTGGGGAAGCCTTCGATTCAACACCAATAAACCTTGTACCCTTAAAATCCCCATCCATAAACCTCTTACCGATAAATGGGAAGACGAAGCCTGCAAAGTTGCTTCCACCACCAACACAGCCAATCATTATATCTGGCTTCTCGCCTAGCTCCTCAAGCTGCCGCATTGTCTCTAAGCCTATAACCGTCTGGTGTAGTAAGACGAAGTTCACTACGCTGCCAATAGCGTATTTTACACCCTCGTTTTTCATGCATGTTTCAACAGCCTCAGAAATAGCTATTCCGAGGGAGCCAGGATGCTCCGGCCTCTCCTTTAAAAGATTTCTGCCGATCTCTGTGCGGTCACTTGGGCTCGGGACTACTTCGGCGCCATAAAGGTTCATCATGGTTCTCCTGTAAGGCTTCTGAATATAGCTGCTTCTAGTCATGAATACGAGACATTTTATGTTGAACATTGCGCATGCATATGCTAGGGCTGAGCCCCACTGCCCGGCGCTAGTCTCAGTTGTAAGCATCTGAATATTCTCCTTTTTTGCATAATATGCTTGGGCTAGCGCGGTGTTAACTTTATGGCTTCCGGTCGGGCTTAAGTCCTCACGCTTAAAGTAGATTTTCGCTGGGGTGTCAAGGAACCTTTCGAGCTTAACAGCCCTTACTAGTGGGGTTGGGCGGCCTATCCGCCTATAAGAGTCTAAGACTTCAGAGGGTATCTGGATATATCTTTCTGCGGTAAACTCTTGATCTAGTAGTTCTGATGGAAAAAGCTTTGGCAGCAGTTCGATTCTAGAGAAGATGAAATCATCTTCCGGATCCCTTGGCGGAGGTAATGGTCTAGGCAAGTCTGGAACAATATTATACCAGTAGTCTGGAAGGCCGCCCATATCTATATCTCCAGCACCTTTTTTATGCTAGTAACATAATTCTTTAAGTTTTCCATGCCTTGCTTTTTTCTTCCTTGGCTTATTAACCTGATTATAGCGCTCCCAATAACGACTCCATCCGCGCCAGCCTTTACACAATCTATTACCTGTGATGGCTCACTTATTGCGAATCCCACGAGTAAGGGTACATCATTTATGAGGCTCCTTACAATCCTAATGTTCCTGCTAACCGTTATGGGCAGGAGGGTTCCAGTGGAAACCATTAGCCCGAGGTAAATGAACGCAGGATCCAGCTGAGCCAGCCTAGAGATTAAATTATGCGGGAAAGAGCTCGTAACAAAAAATGCTGGGTCGAAACCGTACTGCCCGCATAGTCTCATATATGTACCTAATTCCTCCGGATAATCTATCAAGAGGTCTGGGAAAAGCACACCCCCGGCGCCAGCATTCTGAACATAATACATAAATTTTTCTAGACCAATGCTCTTAACATAATCAAAGTACGTGAAGACTATCTTATGACCCATCTTAAAATCCCCTATAACTTGGAAGCTTTTTTCAAGGGTTGTCCTGCTCTCCAAAGCCCTCCTATAGCTCGCCTTAATCATCAATCCATCATATTTTGGCTTAGCCGTTGGAATCCCAAATTCAAAGATATCAACCCCACTCTCAGATAAAACGCCCATAACTTCATCATCAGCAAATGGATCCCCAGCAGTCAAGTAAACCATTAAAACTCTCCTCTTCAAAGCCGACCGGAGGGGGCCCTGCATAGCACCTCAACCTTAGCCATAATGTTCCCAGCATACATCTTCTCACATCAAACTAGCCTAAAGCATCCCATGGCATTTAACAACAATTAACATTTAAGGACATATTTAATCCTTTCTGAACAAAAATGAACATCAGAGAGAGTGGATCCCTATTTACTGTAAAAATACATTATTTTTATGCAAAGTTTTTACCAAAGTAATAATTAATCATGTTTTAAGGAGATATGCCTGTTTGTCTCGTCTCGTCCATCTCTTTGAGTTTAAAAAGAGAGTTTTGGGCGAGCTCGGCGGCAGAATCAGCCCTGAGGCTAGGACTAGAGCTCGTGAAGATCCTCATTCTAGGAGGAGACCTAGGCCATGCGGAGTGACAATACATACCGGGGTCGGCTGTAGATACGTCTGCGCCTACTGCTACATCTATGACATGGGCTTTTCAGCAAATCCAAAACCATACCCACTAGGGCCGGAGGAGATGGCCTATGCGCTTGCGTTAAACCCATACGTTGTTCCAGAGAAAACATTAGCCGCGTACGGATCAGTGACAGAACCATTCCTGCCAGAGACTACTGGATACACAATCAGCTACATGAGGGAAGTGTATAAGTGGCTTAGACTCCCAACGCAGGTCTCAACAAAAGCCCTCCTCTCAGAGGAGATTTTAAGGGGGATCTCCTCCGGGGATCCGAAGACAAGCATACTCGTGACGGCCGTAACCCTATCTAATAGGGGTATTGAGCCGAGGGCTCCAGATCCAGCCGAGAGGATCATATCTGCCGGGCAAGCATCAAAAATGGGTTTAGGCGTCTCCCTCTTCATGAGGCCAATAATTCCGGGAATAACAGATGTCGAGGCGGAGAAAATTCTCAAGCTCGCCGTGAAGAGCGGAGTAAAATCCGTTGTCCTCGGATCACTAAGGGTTACTGAGAGGATCCTTAGAAACCTCGATCGCTGCGGCGCCAATGTGAGCGAGATCAAGAGAAGACTAGTAAAACCTCTAGCAGGCTCCAAGCAGATTGAGGTTAGATTAGCAGATCAAAAGGGAAAAATAAAGAGGATTGCGGAAGACCTTGGTCTCATGGTCTTTAGGGCCGCCTGCGAGGCGAACATCTATGAGCATGGAAGGTACTGCGCCATGTGTAATATGGGCCCATGCAATATGGATGCGAAGCCAGAACCAGTCGAGAGCAGTGATATCGAGGACCTACTAGAATACTTAGGCATACATTACATAAACGTTAACGTGGCAGACACGGTGGTTAAGATAACCATGGAGAAGAAAAAGGAGGAAAATGGGCTAAAGCATGCTATAGCTGCGGCAACATACCGAAAAGTCATCTTAAAACACGGGTAACCTCATAAGTTATACAGAATGGCAGGTCACCATATATTGTTTATTCTAGCGCTTACTTAAGTAGTTTGAGAATCTATCTAAATCTGGGCTTAGCTATGATCTCTTTGATAGCCATATCGAATATTCTTGTCGAGTTTGCTGGCCGAACAACTATTGCCGTATCAGCGCCCTTTGCTGTTCCGGCTATACCTATAACGTCCCTGTCGGATGGTATGAGTCCAGCGTCGGCCGCCATAGCAACTATCTCGACCGCAACCTTTATGCCCTCGCCAAATAGCCTTAATGTCTGGGCCATTATCTCAACCGGATAAGCGGTATTAAACTTGTTCCTTATCGCCCTCTCAACGCCCATGAAGACATGTGTCCCAGTATGAATCTTACCACCGTTCTCCAATATTTTCCTCCTATTCTCTTCAAGAAGCTCCTGATGGCCTGGCTCCTTGAAGCCCGTGTGGTGTGTTACGACGACAAGATTATACCCCCTAAATATCTCTGATGCCTTAACGCCAGCATAGCCTGTCGTGGATGCGACAACAATATCTCTAATCCCGAGCTCATCAGCCCTCTTCTTAGCCAAAGCAAGAACGATATCAGTGTTCTCCGGGCCCGGCTTATCGAAATAAACTATTATCCTCTCAATAAAGGACATAAGCCCTTCACCCAAAGATTTCTTAAGTGTTCACCAAACATTAAAATCTTATTGTTTCCCCTTACAAAGAACCTTGTTCAGGCATTTACCAGCTTCTTCTATCTCGTGATAATAGGTCAGAAAATATAATGAAAGTCACTACCATAACTGACCTGCAGGCGGTATTGATTGCGAAAGGGCGCCTTTCAGTAACAGTTACGAAACCAATGATTATGTTAACAAAATATTTACGAAATGACCCATAATTTTCTTTAATTAGGAGCGCGCCATAACATGCTTAAGGCAGTTATCTATGCGAGAATATCTACCGAAGACCGAACCGTCGAGAATCAGCTGCTCGTCCTAAGGGAGTACGCTAAGGGCAGAGGGATTGAGGTTCTCGGGGAGTTTGTAGACGTGGGCGTAAGCGGCTATGAGATTACGCCCGAGAGAAGGGAAGGTTGGGTTAAGGCTGTTGAGGCGGCGAGGAAGCATGGTGCAGCGTTGCTGGTCTTCAGCTTAGATAGGATAGCGCGGAAATACGATTATCTCGTTAAGGCCCTTGAGGATTTAAGGGCTTATGGCATACAGGTAATAGCCTACCAGGAGGAATGGCTCCAGTTCCTCGCAGCCATACCAGATGAAGCCCTTAGAAGACTGATCTTCGACATAGTTGTTAGGGCTCTAGCCTACGGATACCAGAAGTATGTCGAGAGCTTAAAGGATAAGATTAGAGCCGGAATGGAGAGAGCCCGGCAGAGGGGAAAGCATGTCGGTAGGCCGCCCGCCATCCCAGATGAATTTCTAGTGAAACTGATTAAAAAGTATCATGGGTTGTCAAAAAAGGATCTCTGGCGCATAGCTGTAGCAGAGGGTTACAAGATATCGTATCCAAGATTCATAGTAAAGATAAATAGGTTATTAAGAAACATTAATTTATCCTAAAGATATCGCTCATTAGGCTGATAAGATTTTTTCAAGGGTATTTATATCAGCTTCTATCTCAATTGGTTTTGGGAATTGCCTTAAAATTATATCTGGATCCTTCAGTCCATGCCCAGTAGCCACGCAAACAATAAGATCATCCTTCTCAATCAGTCCGCTTCTTGAGAGCTTGATTAGCCCAGCTATGGCGGCTGCACTGGCAGGCTCAACAAATATTCCCTCAAACCTTGCTAGGAGCCTCTGAGCAGCCAGTATTTCCTCATCGGATACGGTTTCAGCCAGCCCACCGGACTCCCTAATAGCCCTGACAGCTTTCTTCCAATTCACCGGTGAGCCAATTCTTATGGCTGTCGCAATAGTTTCAGGCTTCTCCACAAACTTGATCTCGCTTGACCCCATCTTCATCATGCTGGCTATCGGCGCAGCCCCTTCAGCCTGTATTCCAATCATTTTAGGCAGCCTATTAATTAGACCCATTATATACAGCTCCCTAAACCCCTTCCATATAGCGCTTATGTTCCCAGCATTCCCAACCGGAACAATAACTTTATCCGGAACTTTGCCGCCGAGTTGATCCCATATCTCAAAGGCTATAGTCTTCTGTCCCTCAAGCCTATATGGATTTATGGAGTTAAGCAGATAAATTGGCTGGGTCATACATAAATTCTCAACTATCCTCAGAGCGTCGTCAAAGTTCCCTTTAACTT
>JAWBXL010000002.1:0-87565 GCA_038867895.1 Bathyarchaeia archaeon
GCCGCGGTCAACTTTGAGGGGGCTCACTCCTTGAGGGCCGCGCACGTTCCTGTAACCGCCTGGTTTCAGGCTCTTTTCACCCCCCTTCCGGGGTTCTTTTCAGCTTTCCGTCACCGTACTTGTTCGCTATCGGTCTTGGGACGTGTTTAGCCTTGGAAATTGATGACTCCCTGATTCCCGCACCCAAATCGGGGTACGGTACTCAGGGTACCGGCCGCATAACCCTACTCAGCTTACGCCTACGGGGCTTTCACCCTCTACGGCGGGCCGTTCCAGGCCACTTCGGCTTCACCGAGGAGGAGGTTTGGCCGGCCCTACAACACCACATCCCCCGCAGGTTTCCCCACAGGGTTTGGTTTGGGCTCTCCCCCTTTCGGTCGCCCCTACTCAGGGGATCCCTGTTGGTTTCTCTTCCTCCCCCTACTTGGATGTTTCCGTTCGGGGGGTTCCCGCTCCCCCTCCACGGAGGGGAGGTGGGAGCACTATAGGGGCTTATCACCCCTATAGCAGGAGGTCCCATTCGGGAATCCCCGGATCGACGGCTGCGTGCGCCTCCCCGGGGCTTATCGCAGCTTGCCGCGCCCTTCCTCGGCGCCCAAGCCGAGCCATCCACCAGGCGGCGTCGGCGTGTCGGGCCTACTCGGGTTCGGCGTCTGTCTGGCGTTGGGCCTGTGCGTGGTGGTCATTGTGAGAGTTATGCTCTCACTTTCACCCTTCCCCCCGCCAACTGTTTGTTGGAGGGGTGCATTTTTCTGGGTTTCTGCAATTTTTTGATTATGTGTTTTTCCAATATAAACTTTGCTAATAGCACCTATATAAATTTAGTTGAAGAGTTAATACATACTTTAAAGGGGAGATTAGTATTTGTATTGGTGGGATGATGAAGCTTCTGTCTAGGTTCTGCGTTTTAATATTAATTTTGCTAATTATCTCACCTGCGTGCTGCTTGTCTGCTACATCAATTGTTGCGGAGTTAAATTATGATGTCTCTAAGTATGAGGGGGCTTTCAGGTATGAATTTGTGGTTGATGGAGGGGGGAACGCCCACACTAGAATAATTTATAGCAGCGACCTCAAGAGGGGCTCATCATGGGTTCTTGTTCCAAGATTTATTAAATGGGTGAACAGAACCATTTATGGGAGTCTTCTCAGTTGGACGATTGATGAACCGGTGAAGTATACTGGATTACATTATTATTTTTATAATGTGCTAAAGTTTGATTTTGTCTCAGATAAGAGTGGTTTCGAAATTATTATAGAGTATGATTTTCCTTTGGCCGCCATGGTTGTGGAGTCGGAGTCGGCGCATGGAATATTTTATTCTCCGCAGATAGGGTTTAAGCCGGGGAACACTCTTGAGGCGATAATAATATTCCCGGAGGAATTTAAGGCGAGGAGGGAGGAGGCGATGGCCCTTGGGATGAACAGCATTTATAGGGCGGATGAGAACTCAAACTCAAGCCACATATTCTTTAAAAAAATTCCATCAAATGAGAATCTCTTGAGAATTCAAATAGGTTTTGATTCAACTAATCGTAGAGTAGATGCCGTAGTTCTGAGGGATGGAATATTTGAGTTTAATACTGTTGCGCGTTATAAGGAATACGCTCAGAAGGTTATAAGCTTCTATAAGTTGACTTATAATATCCTTGTCAATATATTTAATGTAACCCTTGAGAGTGTAAGGGCACGATTCTTTGTCCCAGATTTCTATACGCTCATGTCAATAGGCGGTTATATTCCATTCAAGGGAGGAAGGCTTGGGGACATATACATAAATCTTATGTTTATGCGGTATGTGGAGGGCTACTTGGAAGTAGTAGCACTGCATGAGATTACGCATCACTTCATGTGGAGGGCTGGAGTATCGCCAGAGAAACTTCTATGGTTCCATGAGGGGATGGCGCAGTTCGTCAGTATAGAGGTTGCGGAGAGCATAGGTTATGGGGGAGCCAGCATGATTAAAGAGGAGATTACCGAGAGCATCAAGAGACTTAAGATTACGGAGGGAAGTAACCTTAAATTTCTTACAGAATGGACGCCATATTATGCGCCAAGAGAAGTTGAAGTGCTATACGCATCCGCATATTATATTATTAGTGAGTTAGCAAGAGAGCATGGTGGACTGGAATATTACGCCAAGTTCTTCAGGCTGCTGAGAAGTGTAAGCCTTGAGGGCAACGCTAAATTATGTTATTATCTAAGCTTAGCTGCCAATAGGTCACTCTTTGACAAATTTAATTCATGGGGCTTTAATCTGCCCGACATATATGTTTATTGGCCACTTCTAATTGAGGTGGAAAACGCCATAAATAATATTAGTCTAATGAATCCCTTCTTGCAACCATTCAGGAAGATGGCAGAGACACTTTATTGGGCTGTTATTTCTGGTAATGTTCCACCAGGCAACGCGCGGCTATTCTTGTCCGCGGCTCTATTCATGGCGTGTAACGCGCGGCTCATAGCATTAATAGTATATTCATGCATATTATTTTTTGCCATTCTCATCATGATCATGCAATCTAGGAGAGAAATAAAAGAGCCAACGCATCAATAAGGCGGTTTACTCTTCCACGTCTATTTCAACAGCAGCTCCCTGCTTCACTAAAGCCCTCGCATTCTCTTCTGGGAGGACAGCTATATCTTCCGGCTTAAATGGGCCATATATTCTCATGTCCGCCCCAACTATCTGGGGAATCTCCCTAAGTATGCGGATAACCGTGAAGCCCCTTTGCGCAGATTGCATAACTCTGGGCTTCTGCCCAAGTAAAATATTATTTATAAGGTTATCTATGGACTTTTTACTCATCATTAAACCGCTATACAATTTTTCTTCCTCCCCCGTCAGGGAACTCAATGGAACCATTTCACCATTTTCGATCAGCCGTAAAATTTTCGTATGCCTTTCTCGGATCAGCTCGCTGATCATCTTCTTAACGTTCTCTTCTTCGACCTGGATGAGCTTGCCCCTGAGACTCTCTTCATCCATCATGCGCCTTTCTTCGCGGATCCTGCGCATATAATCTGCTAAATGCGCGTAGAAGTCTTTCGGGAGAGGCTGCAGCTCCGGATTCTCCATCTCTCTTTTCCATGCATTAAAGAGATCATCATACATGCTAATCTACCACTCTGGCAGCACCCTTACAGAGGAGGAAGATCGCTACCTGAGTTGGTAATACGGCAACCTGATCAACAAAAGGCCCATAGATTTCATCCCCAAATCTAAGTTCTGGCGCTTCCTCAACATATACTTTAACTTCTCCGCCTTTAAATGCAATGGCCTCCTTTAGTGGATCAAACCCTTCTATCCGGCTTACTGGAAAAGATACTTTGAGTAAACCTGTCTTACCATGAAGTGTCCCTGGCAGTCGTATAAGCCTATGAATATCCACTGTTACGACTGTATCTACATTAGCTGACTGGAGGGATATCCCCCACTGAATAATTTTTCTCCATCCCTTTATACCCAGCCCCCGCACGACATTCCACGGACCGCCTTTCCTCCAGCTCTCTAAAATAATCTCTCTCTTCTCAAGAATCTCCATGATCACGTCTTTTCTAAGCCCAAAACTTCTAAGATCATCGGCAGACGCTGTTAAAAGGAAATCATATGCGCCCTTTGCAGCGCGCCCGCGCCAACCAGGATCATCTAGGCTTGGGCCGACAATAATCTTAGAGCTGCCACTTCTGACCTCACTAAGCCCATGAAAGATGGCATCTATACCAGTTCCAGTTATATAATCAACTATCTCTTTTCTAGCAAGCGCATCTAACCCAAGAACACTATCACTCTCAACGCCAATATGGTAGCCTCGGTGACCACTAAAGTAACATTTTATCTCGTCCACCGAGAAGCCGAAGTCCTCTAGCAGCATATCTATGAGCTTTGTAGTTTCAATCTTGGCTGCCTCCAAGCATATTTCGCACGGCCACGTCTTCTCCTCAAAGCTCTCGTATCCACAGTTTGGGCATTTCTCCGGAGCCCTTCCTTTACCCTTAAGACCACAGCTTTTGCATGTCCATGAGTCATGCTTTTTATTACATTTTGTTGGTATGTGGTCGGCGTCTATGTCGAAGAATAGATCGGAGCCGAGCCAGCCCTTCTCATCCATCTTTGCCTCCGGCAGACTATAATAGGCTGATGAATAATAAACGTTTGAGGGAACATTCTTCTTAATAAAGTCCCTTAAATCCTCAATTCTACTGAAGCCCTTATGCCTAATCATAACATTCTCCTTAAATAGGGTGAAACCGAACTCTCTATTCTCGAAGGATCTCGGAGCCTCAATTTTATCGGCATTTCTAGCATAAAATTCAGAGAACATTCCTCGTATAAATAATATGTTGTCGGGCTCGGCCATCAAGCCCCACTTACTCTTCTTCTCTTCTTCCTAAGATAATATGTTAATGGGTGCCTGATCTTCTTGCATAAATCGTCCATGCCGGGGCATAAACCATGAGTTTGCAGCGTATCACATTTTGGGGGGGTATATCTTGTTCTAGAACCTCTTTGCCCAGCAATATGCTCAATTTGATATCTGGTCATCCTCTCATTAAAGTCCGCGGACTTACGGAAGAGATCGACGATCATGTTTGGATCCATACCTATACCCAAAAGAAACGCCGTCAGAGTGAAACGCCCGATATGCGATAGATGTCTTCCAGATAAGGCGGCCTCATAAAGCTCCCTTATACATGGCGGGAGGCAGTCGCTCTCCACCCCGGATGGAGAGAAGACCCCGACGCTAAATGTTTCCTCCCTAATCTTCTCCGCATAACCATTTTTGAGAGATTCAGCCCACTCAATAATTTTTTCTGGAAGAATTGAACGCATCTTTGGATCCACTTTTGATTCAATATGGCGCCTAATCTCCTCCTGAAGGAGGCGGGCAACATCCTGCTTCGAGAGATACACCTCACCCTTTATAACTGGCCTATTAACAAGCTTCCACTCCTTCTCATGAAATAGAGACGTATTTCTCAGATAATCTATAAAGTGAAGAGAAAAATCAAACTTCTCCAGGCCAATATTAACACTAGATAATTTTATCCTCCAACCGAACTTTTTAGCAACTTCAATTATTTTCTCTTCTCCCTCAGCTCTAAGAAGATTATAGGCTCTCCGCGCCTCAGCCAACGCGAACCTCCTCTTAACATACTCGCTGGCGATGGCGGAGACGAGGATCACCGCGACAGGAAAAGATAGAATCTCCACATTTTCATTATATCTACGTGGATCATAACTCACTTCAGGCGGGTTTGTCACTAAAGCCTCAACAACCCTCTTTTCAGCCCTATCAATAATAGGCGCATAATCCGGCTGCAGTAGGCTTTCTATGCTAAAGTCTAGTTTTTTAACTTCCTCGGCGGCCTCCGGCAAAAAAGGATATTTCGCGAGGTCGCTTAACGCTAGTATTTCAGCTTCCCTCCAGATCTTTAAAGAGCCTTAAAGGTTTATTCAACTTCCACTCTAGGCGCCAAGAGGTAGACGAGCTTGCCATCATAACGTTGCCTGAAGTCTAAGCGCAGGGGCATATCTGTCGAGAACTCTAATGTGACTATATCTGATGTATCAGACGCCACTTTAACAATATCTGTCAAGTAGCTTAGACTGAAGGTCGCCTTAGACGGCTCCTTAACCTCCATTGATATGAGGGCATCACTCCCCTTTTTCATCTCTATTCTCGTGCCGGAAACGTCCCCCTTAGCGTTCATTATGAGGCCATCTTCATCAGCCTCTATCCTAACGTTATCGCTAACTAATTCAGCGTCCTTAAGAGTTTCATAGAAGTCGTCGGCTGTCAAGGTAACCTTCGCATTAAATGCCAGCTTGGGCTCAGGAACCTCCTCCTCACTTGCCTCCAGCATTGGTAGGGTGAAAGTGCGCGTATATCTACCCCTAATCTTAACCTGTAGTTGATTACCCTCTTCACCCAAAGATAACTCGATAGTATCATCTTTCCCAGCCCTCTTGAGAATCTTCTTGAATTCGCTTAAGTTTATGCATACCTTTGATTCTCCGTCAGCCTCATACTCATCAAAGCTTGTTTTCTGCATCTCCCAGTCAACCATGGCCACACGCGAGGGATCCATAGCCCTAAGCCTTATACCATCCGGGCCGACCAAGAAGGTCGCCTCATCAATAACTGCTGAAATAGCATCGACCACGCTTCTGAAGGTTTTAGCATCTGAAATCCTCATTCTAAACAAGCGCATCACCTGATAACAATATCTCCATAATCCTAAATAGTTTTATTGTTCTCACTATATATTTAAGAGCCAACGTTCCACGTTCTCGGATTCTCTAATCAAACAAATTCATCTAAAAATATTTAATTTAAAGTGTGAAGAAAAGTATACAATCATGTAAAAACTTGGTCACAATCTTATTTAAGGATCACATTACTATAAGCCCAATATTCTACTGATTTTTCTTTGGATTTATATGCCGGTTTTTCCAAATGTTTATGAGTATTCTCTGAATGTGTAGCCGCATTTAGTACATCTGAAGAATTGTGTAGATGATTCGTCTGCGCTTCTCGTCTGCACCTGCCAGGCGTATGCAAGATTGTTTCCACATTTTGGGCACTCAATCGTAATTACTGGAAGCGTTTTCAACTTCTGCTCTTTCTCGCTGATCACAACAATATAATCTTCCCGTTTAATTTCGGAGATCCTTTTACTGGCCGGCAATACGGCGGTTTCAACCTGTTTCTCATACCCACATTTAGCACAATAAAGATAGCTCTCCTTTGAGTCCTTTTTGCGCTTAAGTGTTAACCTCATTCCACAATTTGGACAGAACTCTACCACGTTTTTATCCTCGCATTCGTGGGTATTAACATTTAATCTTCAAGAGAGGAGACTTTTAAATCTTTCCCATAATGTTCAAGTATAAAAGGAAAAAAGAAAAAATAATTTGCTCTTGAGCCAAAAGATTTATTTATTTCTAATATAATGGGGAAAAGAGGTTCTCATCCCACAGGTGTGTAGACTATGCAGATAATAGCTTTAACTGTTGGCCCATTATCTACAAACTGCTACATAGTGATATGCGAGGAAACACGTGAGTCGGCTATTATAGATCCAGGCTTCAACAAAATTGACGAAGAATTGGTTCTTGAAAAAATTCGTGAGCAAAAATTAACAGTTAAATATATAGTTAATACTCATGGACACTTGGATCACATAAGTGGCAATAAGAGAGTCAAGGAGGAGACTAATGCGAGTATAGCGGTACACTACTATGACGCTGATATGCTAACTGATCCCAAGAAGAATCTTTCTTGGATGCTGGGCTTGAATATTATTTCGCCGCCACCAGATCTGATGCTACGGGATGGAGATAAATTAAGGGTTGGACAACTTGAGGTTGAGGTTCTCCACACGCCGGGTCATACGCCTGGAAGCATATCTCTGTACTTGGAGGATGAGGGGGTGGTCTTTACTGGGGATACTCTCTTCGCCGGCTCAATCGGCAGAACGGATCTTCCAGGATCCTCCTATGAGAAGATTATATCGTCTATTAGGGAGAAGCTTTTTGGGTTGCCTGATGAAACAAGGGTTTATCCTGGGCATGGACCTGAAACGACAATAGGTTTAGAGCGCAGGGAGAACATGTTTCTCCTATAGGTATTCTCTTGGATTCAGTATATCGTTTGGATCAAATATTTTCTTTATGCACCTCATAAGCTCAATGTGTTTTTCGCTTAAGATAAGGTTCAGACTCTTCGTCCTTATTTTTCCTATACCATGTTCCCCAGTTATTACGCCGCCGAGCTTAACAGCCGCCATGTAGATTTCGCATCTTATTTTATCAGTCAGGGCTATGCTTTCGGCATCCCTCATGATATGCACGTGTAGGTTTCCATCGCCGGCATGACCATAAGCTGGCAAATATACGCCGTACTTAGCGGCTATCTCATCAACAGCGTTCATTAAATCCCCCAAGTGGGCTGGCGGAACCGTTACGTCCAGTATGTCCATGATCTCGCTTTTAATAGCCGTATACATATTGCTTCTTATCTTAAGAATCCTATTTTGTTCTCTTGGGCTATCGACAACCAATACGTCTATAGCATTATGTAACTCGCATATCCGAGCCACCTCTTCACAAGCTGATAAAACTTCCTCCCATTTCATTCCATCCAAGATCATTATCAGTTGGGCAAAGCCTTTCTCGATGGGCCATCTCTCACCTAAATGCTCAGCAGCCCTTCTGATCTCCTTTAATTGAATATACTCGATGGCGAGCGGCGTTACACCGGATTTTAATATTTCCGGAACGGCTCTCAGGGCATCTGAACGGGAATTGAATGGAACTATGAGAGTGACCATATACCTGCTTTTTGGGAAAAGCTTAATCACCGCCTTTGTTATAACACATAATGTTCCCTCACTACCAATGATCAGTTGCATTAAATCGTAGCCAACGTTGTTCTTTAAGAGTTTACCGCCAATATTGAGGATCTCTCCAGTTGGCAGAACTACCTCTAAACCCCTAATGTAATTCCTTATAACACCATATTTTACAGCCCTAACCCCTCCAGCATTAGTAGCTATTAGCCCACCGATCTGAGCCCCCTCGTCGCCCGGATGCGGTGGAAAAAAGAGGCCGGCGCCCTCAGCAGCCCTTATTAAATCACGAAGGGTTGCCCCGGCCTCTGCGACCGCCATAAGATTCATCTCATCAATATCAATCCTGTTCATACGCTCAAGCGAGAGTATTATGCCCGGCTTAGTCGGTATGCATCCGCCAGCGAGGCCCGTTCTGCCGCCTACTGGGAAAACTGGAATCTTATTCTCGTTTGCGATCTTAAGAGTTAGGGAGACCTCCTTGGTTGAGGCTGGCTTGACGAGTATTAGATGTTCAGCCGGTTTTGGCCTCACCAGCTCGGGCGTCTCATCGCTCAGATAGCCTTCTATGAGATCCCGTTCAGTTATAACCCACTCTTCACCGAGCATCCTCTTCAAGTGTGCCGTAGCAATGCTTAAGGCTGCAGCATCATGACCATTATCGTCCAAAAGCTAGCCCCCTAGACTAATTTGAGACATGAGGGATAAATTTCTTGTGTTCAGTAGGCTTTAGCCACATAAATAACTTTTTTAGCCTCTTTTCTGCAGATGATGCATGGTTTTTCAGGCTTCTCCTCAATGTCGACCCTATGCCCCCTTATTTCTCCACCAGATAGCTCCCTTATCTTCTCAGCGCATTCTACACCCTCACACCAAGAGACCCTAGCAATCTTTTTTTCCTCTATCGCCTTCCTAAGCGTGGATTCATCAGATGCGTCCATGATGAGAGACTTGAGCGTCCTCTCGCTCCTCTCTCTGAGACCCTCGATAACCTTATTAAATAGGCTTTTTATGGTCTCAACAGCCTCCCCCAGATCAACCACCGTCCTCTTAAAGCTGACCCTATCGACAATTGTTATTTTCCTCTCCCTTTGATCTCTTGGGCCAACCTCAACCCTGATTGGCACGCCGAACATCTCCCAGTAATAATATTTTTCTCCCGGGGTCTTGTCATCGGCATCATCTAGGTGAACCCTTATTCCCTCACGCTTAATCATCTCATAAACTTCTCTAGCGTAGGCGTCAACCTCCTTCGCAGCCCCTTTATAAACTATTGGAATTATAACTGCTTGGATCGGCGCGATCTCGGGGGGCAATACTAGGCCATGGTCATCGCTGTGCTGGGCGATTATCGCTGCTAGAACGCGGCTAACTCCGAAGCCATAGCATGTTTGGGCAACATACTTGTGGCTTCCATCCAGATCCTCATATGTTATCTCAAATGCCTTGGCAAAGTTCTCTCCTAGGTTATGCACGGTGCCTATCTGGTTTACTCTACCATCCGGGTTCCATGCATCAAAGGCTATTGAGTACACCGCGCCCGCGAATTTATCGAAGTCCGGCCGCATGACTACCAGGTAGCTTAGGCCCAGGCGCTTGAAGATATTACTGTAAATTTCTATTGCCTCTTTCACTTGTCTCTCGGCGTCCTCCCAGTTCTTATGGGCGGTGTGAGCCTCATTCCAAAGGAACTCCCTCATTCTGAGGAGGGGTCTAGTGGCCTTTGTCTCATACCTGTAAACGGCGACGCTCTGATAAACCTTAAGCGGTAGATTCGCGTGGGATCTTATCCAAAGGGCGAACATTGGGTACATGGCTGTCTCAGAAGTGGGTCTCAGCAGAAGCCTTCTATCAAGCTCCTTATCGCCTGCATGGGTAACCCAGAAAACCTCCGAGCTAAAACCTTTGATATGCTCGGATTCCTTTGCGAATGCGTCTTCCGGTATAACTACTGGGAAGAGCATTGGCAAATGGCCGGTTTCATCGAGCTTTTCTTCGAGGACCTGGAGAACCTTTTTTATTATCTTAAAGCCCCACGCTTTATATACTGCGAAGCCTTTAACTGGATACCTATTGTCCAGTATATCGGCATTAAATAGTATTTCATCAAACCACTGGCTAAAATTCTCAAACTTCCTCATAGGCCTATTTCATCCTACTGATTAATCTTGATCAAACATAAATTTATCACGTTTTTAATCCTTCCTCTACTCATATAAAACTTAGAGCGAAATGATAGACATGTTTTTAGGCTTCTATGCAAAAAGAATATTTTAGAGAAACATGGGAGAGAAAAGGAAGATGGAAGAGATAAATTATGAGAATGTTCTTGAGGAAGCGTATAAGCAGCTTCCAAGCGAAGTCTTTAAGCGTGAGAGACTGGAGATCCCAAAGGCAACATGCATAACATTTGGCTCCAGGACATTCCTCGAAAACTTTAAGGAGATATGCGAGGTCTTGAATAGGGATCCAAATCATGTTTTAAGATATTTGCTGAAGGAAATGGCTACCTCAGGAGCAATCGATGGTTCGAGAGCAGTTTTTCATGGGAGATTTGATTGTGAAATGATTGATAGGCTTATTAGGCGATACATAGATGAATTCGTCAACTGCCCAATATGTAAGAGGCCTGATACAAAAATTATTAAGGAGAAAAGATTTAACTTTCTAGTGTGTGAGGCTTGCGGCGCTAAGTCTCCGGTTAGGCGCATATAAGTGGAAAAGAAGGAATCGATATTGGAGGTATATGTTAAAGTCACAAAATGGGGCCGTCATACGCTCCTAGCCGTATGCGATGCAGATATATTAGGCAAAAAATTCACGAAGGGGGGAGTTGTCTTCGAGGTTAAGGAAGAATTTTATAATGGATATAAGACAAGAATGGAGGAAGCCTTATCACTAATTAAAACTTCCACAATCATCAACCTATGCGGCCGAAATATAGTTGAGAAGGCCATCGAGCAGGGATACGTCCACCCAGAAGCAGTCTTCGAAATATGCGGTGTTCTACATGCACAAATAATGAAGATCTTATGATTAGATAGCCGAAAATAAAGGAGCCGCGCAAAAATTATTTATTTGAGTCAACAAAAGAATAATTTGGCTGCGCCGGGGTGGCCGAGGGGTTAGGCGGCGGGCTGCAGACCCGCCGAGATGGGTTCAAATCCCATCCCCGGCTCCAATACCTTTAGTTTTGGAGCCTTTCACATTTCCTTTCCTCGGGAGCTTATGTAATATGTTATATATCAAGATAAAGCGAGTGAGAAGCTAACTGTTTAAAAATCCTTTTTATTATTTGATTTGTGGGCTTTCTGGCTCCAAAGATTTCTGATTAAAAATTGTTTTTCCGTGGGCATGTTAGGCTTGGGGAATTATTAAAGTTTGGCGTAAAGGATTGCTTATCCTAGGTAGCCCTCTCCTGGGGAGATATGAAGTTAGTTTTCGCAGGCTTTTAATTCATGTTAGATTAGATTATTGATGTGAGCTTCGGCATAATATATCCTTTTGACATGTCCATTTCAAGGACATAGAGGTTTGTTCTAGGCTTTACTCCATAAAGGAGTACTGAGCCATATCTTCGGGTAATCCTCAGGTGCATATCCGCTGTCGCTGCGAATATCTTCGCTAGTCTCGAATATCCGGGCTTAAGTATAAGCATGCCTAAGCCCCCCGTCTCCCTTACTCTCGTGGCGTATGTTCTAATAACTGAGAGTGATTCTCTAGCGCCATACATATCTATCAGCGTGTCCACGCCAGTAATATGTAATATCGGCTGATCAGTATCCTCAATTAGCTTCTGCTCAACCTCCAAGTATTTCGCATAATCCTCCGCGAGACTCTCTCCCCTAAAAGTTACGAGATAGGGCTCGGGCTTTAATTCCGGATTCTCTTTAACGCAGATTCTTAGACGTTTATTTATCTCATCCCTAGTGAAGCCTGCCTCCTCTAACCATTTTCTAATGAGATTATGGTCTACGCCCCTAGAGGGGATACTGAGTATAGCCCTACCGTGAGCGAGAAAGTTCTGGTCTGTTGGGGCTATTATTAGATGAAATTGCGGTATTGAAACATACTCGCCGACCTCAAGGAGAACAAGCGATCCCCTCGGGTAACCTCCGCCAAGCATCTCATCCAGGTCTGGTGAGCCCGTCGAGAAATATTCTTCTGTATCAGGCTGTGGCTGGAACCTGCGTGGTTTCTCGACAGGCTTGGGCTTGAAGGGTGGGAAGACCTTAAATCCGCCCTTAAGTGTGAAGACTACCTCTGCTTCAGGTATTGGGACACCCCTCATCTTAAGCACCTCTAGCTTTCTCAGGATCCTGCGATTAAACTTAGTCTTATTGAGAAGAATTATTCCATCCGCAACGAACTCCTCTATGCCCAATCCTATCTTATTCTCGCCGTATGGAACCTCCACCACCAAGATTACTGTGCAACCGAGGAGCCTAGTAACCCTACTTAATATTGTATGTAAAACTATTCTTGCTTCATGAGTCTCCCTAAACGCCTGAGCCATAGCTGAGAACGAATCTATTATTATGCGCTTAGCCCCGATTCTGCTAGCTTCCTCGAGTAGTGTTTCCAGGATTGACGGGGCCGCCTCTCCTTTCACTGTCAACATATCTATGATGCGGAACTTTCCTTCTTTCTCAAGCTTCTCAAAGTCTAGGCCCATGTTATACGTGTTGCTTAGGAATGTCTCTCGGCTCTCGGCGAAACTGACGTATATGCCCCTCTCACCATAATTAACTATACCATTATAGAGGAAAAGCGCTGAGAATATTGTTTTGCCTGTTCCGGGGTTTCCAGCTAAAACTATCATGCTGCCCCTTGGGAAGCCTCCGCCGATAACCTCGTCTAATCCGCTTATCCCAGTTGGAACCCTATTATGAGGGTTCAATACCATCCTCTCACTCCCCTCCAGCAACCTCAGCCACCCTCCTCATAAAAGAGCGGACATAATCTGGGGAGCCCTGGCCGCTACGCATAACCTCCAGAAGACGCGACGGGTCCTCCCTCAAGCCATATTTATTATTAATGCCAACCACCAAAACACTAACTAGAACTTTTGCTCCATCACCAAAAACTCTAAACATCTCGCTATAGAACGCTTTTGGATCATCCCAAAGAACCTCGAATGGGTCACGTCTCAACCTTTCCCTCAAAAGAAAGAGCACGGCCTCAACAACGGATCCTCCAAGACAAGAGGAGATAACCCTCCTAAAAACATTGCGAAAAACCTCAATAATCTCCTTATCTTCGCCACAAGCCATCCTCACCAACCCCAAAAAACATTCCACCAAACCATAACTCAACAATAAACCCCCAGTAGCTTGGATCAAACATACCGGCACAAACCACAATCATACATCTCAACATATAATAATTATGAAACTTCGATATATATGAAAACTTATTTTATTTGTTGACAGTTCTTTGGTTATAAGGTTTTGGGGGAACAGTTTTAATTGCGATTTTATCCTTTCATCTTCGACTAGCATTATTATTAAGTGTATCCCCACCAAGCATTCTTTGACATATCACATTCATATAATTAGAGGGATGAGGATTACCGATAAAAATTTAAGGCTAATTCTGCTCTCCAAATGCTAAAATAAAGTTAAGCAAAGCTTGTCTTTTCTCCACTTTAACGACTTTTAACGCTCTCTCTAGGGCGGGTTGAACCTCGGATGGATCCTCCACGGTCTCAGCATAGCCGCCGAGGGACTCGCAGATAAGCTTAAAGTCAGGTGAGGGCTCTAAACCATATAAAATCCTCATATAATCATATTTAACAGCCCAGCCCCCACGAAATTCCTCAGAATGAAGCCTACATGGTGCACCCCAACTCTGATCATTATAAATGATGACGAGAACCGGGAGACCATACTTTTTGGAGGTGAAGTGGGCTGCTACCGGGTTACCATACAGGTAACTTCCATCACCCATACAAGCTATCACAGTGTAGTCTGGGGCCGCAAGCTTTGCGCCGAGGGCTGCTCCCAGCCCCCATCCAAGACAACCAAATATGGGAGAGGCAAAGTATGTGCCTGGAGTGAATATGCCTGAACCCTGATACCTATATCCGTAATTGTTTATTAATATATCCTTTTCAGTCTTTATTTGCCCTATACAATAGTTGATCCACCGCCTATCTATTGGTTTCTTATTTTTTAGCGATAAGGCTTCTTTTCTCAAGTTTTCTACCTGAATATTATGCATTTCTTTTATACGTTCAAACCTTTCATTTATTTCCATCTTTTTAGGTGGATTCTTTGAGATAAGTTTGGCAGCACGGCGGAAAAGCTGTATCAACGCTTTTGCCGGATCAGCCATAATCGAGACCTCAGATGGACAAAGACCCGTTAATGGATGAGATTCAATATACTCCGGGTTGATTGCAAGGTTAATATACTTAGCATCTGGATTTGGAATACATTTGCCGAACCAAGGTCGTGGGCTCTCAATTATAAAGAAGACATCCACATCCTTTGGGGGCGATTGAGACATTAAAATGCTCAGGGGGTGATCCGGAGGAAAATTCATGTAGCCAAAATTACCAACAGCGCCAGAAACTGGAATGGCTAATAGCTCAGCAAATCGGATTAGCGGGTTCACAGCCGCAGGGTTTCGCCCAAGCATGCCAGTAATAATTAAAGGATTCTCCGCTTCAACCAAGATCTTTGCCGCTCTAGCTATGGCTTCAGGGTCGCCCTGGGGGGAGGCAGAGGGCAAAAACAATCTGGGAGATGGTGGATCCACGCTCTCAGCCTTCATAAGAGCAACTTCATTAGGAATAGAGATGTATACTGGGCCAGGAGGTTCAGTTCTCGCTATCCGCAGAGCCCTCTGTATTAAGAGGGAGATCTGCGCCTTCAACTTAATCTCACAATCCCACTTGATATATTCTCTCAATGGACCCGCCTGATACCTTGAGCCCTGGGCTGGCGGACCAACATCAGGTCCCCTAGTAATCCAACCACCCCCAGCAAAAAGGAATAATGGTACATGAGCCGTGTACGCGTTTGCTATTGCCCCTAAAGCATTATATGTTCCTGCCGTTGTATGATAGCCGACTAGCGGGACATCGCCGCTAACCATTACATATCCATGAGCCATACTGGTGGCAGTAAATTCATGTGGGCAGATTATAATCTTAGGCCACTTAGACCCGTTAGCCCACATCCTAGCGATAGCGTCCATAAAGGGCGGCCAGTCGGTTCCACTATTCACAAACCAATATTTAATGCCGCAACGAACAGCAACTTCTACAAAAGCCTGAGCCAAGTTTTCCACAAATATCTGATTTGCATCGCTCCCTTTATGCATCTCATCCTCTCTCTCAAAAGTTTTGATAAAATTAGGATTTTTAACCTTGGATCCGTTTGACCCACTTGAAGCTTTTGCGCGACTATTCATTTCTCCTCATTTCACCTTCCCAAACAAATTTCCCTTAAATTCTGCTCCATTAGAAGTATTAAATAAAACAATATTTTAGTTTTGGTTTCCTAAACCCGCCTCTATTCCTGCCACCAGGTTATAATTTACCATAGTAAAAAATAAAATAGATTGGAAAAAATATGTGATAGGGGGTATACACCTCTATTTTATTTAATCATTCACTTAAGCTTATACTTACCCTCAGCCGTTTTTTCAACCTTTCCCTCTTTAATTAATCTTGTTAGCTGACCCTTAACAATCCCGGGCTTAGAGCCAGTCGCCTTAACCAGATCATCAACGGTCTTGGCGCCTACCTTTAGCTCCTCAAGGATTTTAGCCTTAACGCTCACGGTCTCACCCCACAGTCCATTTATTGATTTATAAATGGATAAATAAAACTTTTTCGGTCTTTAAAATGCAAAATAATGGATTTACAGGCTTATTAAAATCGTTCGCTACAAATTAACGGCTAAAAAAGAGTTTTGTTCAAATATTTGAATTTTATGTTTAAAGAATATTTTTCTCATTTATAAGGAATCTTAAATGCAACTACTGCAAGATCCCTAATTTCTAACCTAAACTTAAAATATTGCTCTAAAGAAATAGACTTATGAATAGAAATGTATGAGAGTGAGACTGAAGAATATAAAGGACGATATTTAAGTATTGAGGATATTCCCGGAATAACGCCCCTAATAGCCGAGAAGCTCCGTGAACTTGGATTCAATACTGTTGAGTCCCTAGCAATGGCAACCGTGCGCGAACTTGAACAGGCTGGTCTAGGAGAGAGAAAGGCCCTTGAAATAATTAATGCTGCAAGAGCATCAATCATGCTAAACTTCGTGCGCGCAGATGAACTGCTAGAAAAGAGAAGGAACGTTCTTAGACTTACCACCGGAAGCAAAAAGCTCGATGAGCTCCTAGGAGGTGGGCTGGAGACCCAGACGATAACGGAGTTTTATGGGGAATATGGCACTGGCAAAAGCCAGATTGCCCATCAGGCATGCGTCAACGTTCAGCTACCGCCCGAAAAGGGCGGGCTCGATGGCGGAGCACTCTACATTGACACCGAGAATACCTTCAGGCCTGAGCGAATAGTTCAGATGGCTAAGTTTAGGGGATTAGATCCACAGAGGGTTGTTAAGAATATTATTTGGGCCGAGGCATACACATCGGATCATCAAATGTATCTCTTAGAGAACGCTGACAAGCTCATTAAAGAGAATAATATACGTCTAGTAATAATAGATTCCCTAACAGCGCATTTTAGAAGTGAGTATATTGGCCGTGAGAACCTAGCATTAAGGCAGCAGAAGCTCAATCAGCATCTTCATAAGCTTATCAGGTTGGCGAGGGCATTTAATGCGGTTGCGCTGGTGACTAACCAAGTTATGTCCAGTCCAGAGACATTCTTCTCTGAGACAATAAGGCCGATAGGGGGTCACATAGTAGCCCACACAAGTCATACAAGGGTATTTTTGAGGAAGGGTGCTAGGGGGCCGATAAGAATAGCGCGTCTAGTCTCAAGCCCATATCTTCCAGAGGGCGAATGCATATTTAAAATAACGGAGAATGGTATAGAGGATATTACAGAAGAAGATAGAGTTGAATATGAATAAAACTATTATTCCAAGTAAAATCCTAAATGAGTTCTTTGAGACGATTTTGAATAGAAGGTTTAGTGAAGCAGATAAGGTTCTCCAAGAAATAGAGAGGAAAATCGGGGAAGTGGATAACAATTTTAAACGCGGCTTCCTGCAGGGGCTTAAGGGAATCCTCTACATGTATAGATCAAATGATCAAGATACATTCTTAAGCACCCTCGACTTAACCAATATTAACGCACTAAAAAAATATTATAGTGAATTTCTAGAGGACTCTAAAAAGAAGCTGCACTCTGACTATGATAGAGGATACTTTTCGGCATTGGCAGGATACATCCGTTTTATACTCAAAAGCATTGAGTCCAAGCAGAAAAGTTAAGGTTTAGTAGGGGAAAAGCGTGTATAATAGAATCCAGAAAAAGATCCAGGACATAAAGTAGATGACAAGTCCAGTTTTAGTAATGGATGATAACTTATTAACCTTCGTAACAAAAATTTGTCTCAGGATTCTATCGCTAACCATGTAGATGGATATACATAGTATTATTCCAAGAAGGATATTATCGATTTTCATAGCCATGCAGAGAGCGGCTGCTAAGGCGCCTAGGCCGAGCTTTATCCAATAAATAAGGTTTAAAGGTTCCATCGACATCAATCCTTTCTTGATGAAACTTGATGGATGGAATGAGTGGTTTAGATGTAGCCGCCCTTACAGTAGAGCTTAACAAGATTATTAAAAATTCTCGAATAAATAAAATTTATCAAATAGACCGAAAAACCCTGCTAATCAAGCTTCGTGGTCAGTGCGGGAACTTCAATCTTTTAATAGAGGCTGGCAGAAGAATTCACCTAACCATCTACGAGCTCGAGAGGCCGAAGAAGCCGCCCAGCTTCTGTATGGCTCTTAGAAAATATCTAGAGAACGGCATCCTTGAAGAAGTCTCTCAGCATGACCTCGAGAGGATAGTTGAGATTCACATTAGGCATGGCGGCCAAAGATATAGGCTTATAGTGGAACTCTTTGAAAAGGGAAATATTATACTCGTTAGCCCAGAGAATAGAATATTACATGCGCTATTTTACCGGAGGATGAGGGATAGAAATATTCTGCGCGACGAAGAGTATAAGTATCCGCCTCAGAGGGGAATAGACCCTGAAAAAGCAGAGTTAGAAGACATTTATAAGCTTAGGGATTTCGGTGGGATAGAGACGGTTAGGGGCCTAACAAGGCTCCTTGGGATAAGCGGCTCCTACGCCGAGGAAATATTATTTAGGTCTAAGATTGATAAAGATAAGCCATGCTCATCGCTAAGCGACGATGAAATAAGAACAATATTTAATAATATAAGGGATATATTGCATGAAATTAGGTCTGAAAATTATAAGCCATGTATAATTGTTGATGATGGGGGCGGCTGGATTGGCGCGGCGCCCTTCCCCCTGAAGAAGTATTCCACCTTTAATATTCTTAATGTTGAGACCTTTAACAGGGCTCTTGACGAGTACTATGCGAGGTCTGTGCACGGGGAAAAGGTTAAACAGATTGAAGAGAAAGCATTACAGGAAACCTCAAGGCTGGAGAGGACCCTTGAAGAGCAGAGAAGAAGTCTTGAAGAGCTCATGGGGAAAGCTCATGCCTACCGTCGGATTGGAGACATAATATATGGTCACCTACATGAGCTCAATTCACTAATAGAGAGAATAATGATGGAGAAGAGGGGTGGAAAAGACTGGGAGGATATTATAGCGGAGTTGTCAGAGGAGAAGGAAAGAAATATTCTGCCTTCAGCATATTTTATCTCCCTTAACCCAAACACGTTAACCCTTAAAATTTCAGTTGACGGAGAAATGCTTGATTTAAGCATTAGGGCGCCAGCCCAGCAGAGCGCATCCGAATATTATAAGAGAGCTAAGAAGCTCGAGGATAAAATTGAGGGCTTAAAGAAGGCTATAGAGGAAACTATAAAGAAGATAGAGGACATTAAATCTAGAGCACTAAGAGAAGTTGAGGGGACGGAGACGCTAAAACCCTCAAGAAGAAAAGAGTGGTATGAGAAGTTCCGCTGGTTTTATTCCTCAGAAGGGTTCCTAGTTATAGGTGGAAGGGATGCCTCGACAAATGAGGTGTTAATACGCAGATACATGGAGGAACACGACATTGTCTTCCACGCGGATATTCCAGGTTCGCCCTTCACCATAATTAAGACTGGTGGAAGACAGCCTAGCGAGGAAACAATGCTTGAGGCAGCGCAGTTCACAGCCTCCTACTCCCGGGCATGGAGGGAGCAGATTAGAGCCATAGATGTCTACTGGGTTAGGCCAGAACAGGTTAGTAAAACACCGCCCTCTGGGCAGTATCTCCCAAGGGGATCTTTCATGATTTATGGGGCCAGAAATTATATTAAGAATGTTCCCTTAGAGGTTGCCATAGGTGTAAGAAAAGACGATGGCGATATAAAGGTTATTGGCGGGCCGACAAGCGCAATCTCTAAACAGACTAGCATATATGTGAGGGTAGCGCCGGGCAACCTGCAAAGCGGTAGGCTGGCTAAAGAGATTAGGGAGAGATTAGCTAGCATAGCCCCACAAGAGGAGCGCGGGGCAATTCTAAAGATACCTCTAGAGGATATTCAAGCATTTATACCTCTGGGGCAGGGAAGTATTATCTGAGGCCCCTACACAAAAAGATTCGAGGAAGATGAAGTAGATGGTTGATGTTTGGCTTCCCTATGATAAAACAGAAGTGCATATTAGGGTCCCAAGCGAGAATCTAGTAGGGGTTGTTGAGGCACGTGGGAAGCCAGGCGTCAAAGATATAACAGATGAGGTTGAGAATGCCATCAAGGGACTATTCTCAGAGAAAATTAAGGTCCGTGGCAAGATAGCATTAGCCCTAAACATTCCTGATGCACATTTGGCTAAACTTATAGTTTTCTCCATCATGAAAGAGATGGCGCATGTTGGACTAAAAAATGAGGATTTAACAGTCGTGTTTGCTGATAACCCCCTCACGCCAAGAGCGGCCAATATTACTGAGCAGCTGAGAGGAGAAATCGTATCTCTGGGGATAAATACTGTGATCCATGATCCCCTACACAACAATACATACATTTGCGATGCAGAGGATGGAGCGAAAGTTTATTTAGATAAGGTGTTCATTGAATCTGAGGCTAGAATAGTGGCGAGTACTATTGAGCCGGACCCATATACCATATATAGCTGCTGTGAAACTTGCGTATCCTTTGGATTGACAAGTCTCGAAACAATCAGGGGCATTCTAACCCCAATCTTAAGCGCTGAGAATATTCAAGAGAGAGTATTTAGGAAAGCTATTGACGTTTCAAGGGTTGCTAAGGTGAACTATAGCATAAGCATCGTTAGAAATTTAAGTGGTGAGGTAATTGGATGCTTCGCTGGAGAGTCGGAGAAAGTATTGCATGAAAGTTTGGAGGCCGCAGACCCACTCTACAAAGTTGCTTTTGGGGAAGAAACCAGCATAGTTGTCATCAGCTCAGGCGGCTCGCCCCACGACATAAACATTTTTAGTGCCTGTAGGTGCCTAGAAAATGCGCTTAAAGTTGTAAGGAGGAACGGGGCTATAATCTTAGTCGCAGAATGCCCCGAGGGGTATGGGGAAACTGGATTCCATCAAATAATCAGGAAATCTGGTGGAGACTTGGATTTATTGGAGAGGATCTTAAGAGACAATTTTAGTGTAAGCGGCTTCATAGCTTATAGGTTCCTTAGAGCCTTTAAAAAAGCCGATATATTCATGGTCACAGCAATACCGGACTACTATGTCTCGGAGATACCCAAGTTAAAAATATTTAGAACAGCGAACGAATCTCTAAACTACGCATTAAGTAAACTTGGAACTAAATCTAAGGTGATAGTGATCCCCCACGGGAACTCTATAATCCCAGTTATTAGAGAGCAGAAATAACTTTTCCTTAGAAAAAATCTTAAGTTATGGAATATTAATAAAAAATGCTGGGTTCAATTTGGAGCGCCCGTTCACTTTAAGAAGATTTAGAAGGGAAGATTTAGAGCAAGTAATATATATCAATAGAGTCTGTCTGCCGGAGAATTATTCAGCATACTTCTTCATAGAGCTATATTCAAATTATCCAGAAACCTTTATTGTTGCTGAGATAGGTGATAAGATTGTTGGATATATCATGTGCCGAATTGAGACTGGCTTCTCACGCTTCAACCTAACGAGGAGGGGACATATAATATCGATTGCGGTTTTACCAAGCTATAGGCGCATGGGGATAGGAGAAGCGCTGCTTAAAGAGGCGCTCCGGGCGATGGCCGAATATTATAGCGTAAAAGAATGTTATCTAGAGGTGAGGGTTAGCAACTTGCCCGCAATAAGCCTTTATAAGAAACTTGGATTTGAGGTTGAGAGGATTATTAAAGGATACTATGCTGATGGAGAAAATGCGTATCTAATGCGCATAAAAATGTCCTAGGTGGTTTAATTGAGCAAGCGACATATAACAAAGGGGGATGTGGAACATATATCTCAGCTCGCCCACATAGAATTAACCGAGGAGGAAAAGGAGGTCTTCGTGGAACAATTCAACAGGATACTAGAGTTTTTCGAGAAGATCGATGAGGTCAATACTGAGGGCATTCCGCCAACATACCATGTTCTAGACCTAGCAAACATCTTCCGCGAAGATGAGATTCAAGAATCGCTACCTAGGGAAGAGGCTTTAAGAAACGCTCCAAGAAGGGAGGACGGATTCTTTAAGTCTCCAAGAATAGTTTAGTCAGGAGAACATGAGTTATGCCGAGACTATATGAGTTATCAGCCTTAGAACTCATTGACAAGATTAGGCGCCATGAGATAAGCGCTGAAGAGTATGTAGCATCCCTAATCAATAGGATACATAGAGTTGAAGAGAAGATAAACGCCTACATAACCACAACGTTTGACGAGGCCCTCAGAGAAGCTAAGAGGGTTGACGAGAAAATTCGGAGGGGGGAGACTGTGGGTAAGCTGGCTGGCGTGGCGGTTGCCGTTAAGGATAATATATGCACCATGAGGGTGAGGACGACATGCGCCTCCAAGATGCTTGAGAAATTCATACCGCCATACGATGCAACTGTTGTTGAGAGGCTTAAGCGTGAAGACGCCATAATAATTGGGAAGACCAATATGGATGAGTTCGCCATGGGCTCCACAACTGAAACAAGCTACTTTGGTTCAACGAGAAACCCGTGGGACCTAACGAAGGTCCCAGGCGGATCATCTGGCGGAAGCGCTGCGGCGCTCATAGCTGATGAGACAACCCTATCTCTCGGCTCCGATACAGGCGGATCCATAAGGTGCCCTGCGAGCTACTGCTCAGTTATAGGGCTTAAGCCAACGTACGGCCTGGTTAGCCGGTATGGGCTTATAGCATACGCCAATAGCCTAGAGCAGATAGGGCCCATGGCTAAGAGCACAGTTGATTGCGCGCTTTTACTATCAGTTATAGGCGGGTATGATCCAAGAGACGGCACTTCAGTGAAAATTCCATTAGCCGATTATACCGGCCACCTCGCAAATGACTTGAGGGGAATAAGAGTTGGCGTCATTAAAGAGTTTTTCGGCGAGGGCGTTGAGGATTCCGTTAAAAAACATGTTTGGAGAGCTATACATTTACTTGAGGGTTTAGGGGCAAGCTATGAGCAGGTCTCCCTGCCGAGCCTAGAGTATGCTCTAGCAGCCTATTATATTATCGCCATGTCAGAGGCAAGTTCAAACCTAGCCCGCTACGACGGTTTAAGATACGGATTTAGAGTTAAGCACGAGGACGCTGACTGGTCTAGAATATACGCCAAGAATAGGAGAATAGGCTTTGGAGCAGAGGTTAAGAGAAGAATAATGCTTGGAACATACGCTCTCTCAGCCGGCTATTATGAACAATATTATCTAAAAGCCCTAAAAATTAGAACTATTATTCGCAGGGAATTTGAGGGTGCCCTGAAAAGATTTGATGTTCTAATTGGGCCGACAATGCCCATGCCACCCTTCAATCTAGGCGAGAGAATACAAGATCCACTCACACTATACATGTGCGATATACTTACTGTACCAGCAAACCTAACAGGATACCCGGCTATATCAGTTCCCTGCGGCTTTGAGGGAGAACTGCCAATAGGGCTCCAAATAATGGGGAGACCATTCGATGAAGCCACCCTCCTAAAAATATCATACGCGCTAGAGAAAAACGCCGATTTCATCAGAAGAAGACCAAGTCTATAATAATCCGCTTTCAGTCTTCCTTCGCATAATCTACGTAGATTTTTATGGGAGACTTTATATCGCTCGTTTTCAAGAAAAGAATTGGTATTAGTAGTGGGGTTTTATTTGCATGGATAAATTGGCTAAACCAGCTATTGGCGTAACTATTGGTGACCCCGCTGGCATTGGCCCAGAAATCTCGATAAAAGCGCTCCTCGACAAAAGCGTCTTTGAGGAGTGTACGCCCATCCTAATAGGCGACTTAAGCATTCTGAGAGAAGTCAATAGTAGGCTGAGATTAGGGGCGGAATTTAAATCTATAAAATCTCCGGCAGAGGCTAAAGGCATCATAGGAACAATCGAGGTGATCAACGTTGGAGGCGCTAGCCCAAAGGATATCGTGGTTGGCGCAGCGTCAACAGCTTCCGGCGCGGCTTCAATACAATGTATTAAGAGGGTCGTCGAATATGCCCTGAGGGGTGAAATCAACGCGATAGCAACAGCGCCAATAAGTAAGAAGGCTATTAGCATGGCTGGGAGCAAGCATATAGGTCATACAGAGATACTAGCGGCACTGTGCGGTATTAAAGATCCACTCACAATGTTTTATGTCAGGGGCCTAAGAATATTTTTTCTCACAAGGCATGTATCATTAGTTGAGGCAATAAAGGCCGTTAAAAAGGAGAAAATTGTTGATATGGCGCTGAGAGTTAATAGGGCCTTAAAGTGGCTTGGAATAAAGAATCCTAAAATGGCCATAGCCGCATTGAACCCTCATGCCGGGGAGGATGGTTTAATTGGCGATGAGGAAATTAGAGAAATAATTCCGGCCGTAAGGGATCTGCAGGATATGGGCTTAAACGTTGTTGGTCCAATTCCAGCCGATAGCATATTTCATCAGGCATTGGAGCAGGGATACGACGCCGTCCTTTCGCTTTATCATGATCAAGGTCATATAGCGGCTAAAACCCTAGACTTTTATGGTACAGTTGCGGTAACCCTCGGCCTCCCATTTATTCGCACATCTGTCGATCATGGAACAGCCTATGATATCGCTTGGAGGGGATTGGCGAACCCCAAAAGCCTAATAGAATCTATAAAGCTGGCTGCCAGACTCTCAAAAATTTATAACCCGGGAAAAGAGTAGTTATGCGAAGGGTTATATTAGATACAAATTTCTTATTTCTTCCGTTCCAGTTTAAGGTGGATATCTTTAGTGGGATAGAGGCTCTTATCGGCAAGTTTGAGCCAATAGTCTTATCAACAACAATCGATGAGCTTAGGAAACTTTCAAAATCAAAATCCATAAAAGCCCGCAGATTAGCTCTCTCCGCCATGGAGCTGACTAAAAAGTGTAGGATTATGGAGGTTAATGTTAGGTCGGGAGAAAGCTATGATGACGTCTTACTGCGTGTTGCAAAAGAGAATGATTGTATGGTTGCAACAAATGATCGGGCTCTTAGAAAGAATCTGAGGAAAGCTGGTATAGCAACGATATTTCTCAGACAAAGGGCATTTCTCCAAATAGATGGGTATGTATAGTCTATAAAAATGATATCTTCCTATAGAGGGACAGCGTTAACCTGCAAAATCCTTAAAAATTCATCTCACATATTTTCCAAAAACCAAAGCGTCCCATCCTGGAGATGACCAAAGTACGACCGAGACTAAATGCGTAACCCATAATGCTTGTTTACGCTGCGCTTCTCTTGGGCTTGGATGCTGCAGCTGCTGTCGTCCCTTCATTTTAGCCGAGGATCTCCGATTGCTCCTAAAAAACTATTCTATAGAGGGAATTAAGGCTATTGTTGAGATGAATGTTATTCCGTCGATGTATCTTCATCATTTATTGGATCCGGACATGAGACAAATCTACTATTTTTGGGATGGCGTATATTATCGCCTTCAAACAAGATTTATAAATGGCTCCTGTATAGCCCTGCTGTCCGGTAAAGGCTGTATTCTTGGAGATTATAGGCCGCTGATATGTAAGGTTTGGCCATTCTGGTGGAAGAGGAGAGCAGATCTATCCTCAGGCGATTTCCAAATAGAAATTGATGGGGACTGCACGATGGCAACCTATTGGAAGATGCCTGTAGAGGAAATCTTAAGGGAAATTGGATATTCAGAGAGAACCATTAAGCAAGATCTTCTAGCTCTGAACAGAGCCCTTAGAGAGCATGGCAAGATGTTAAGAGAAGCCAGTAAAAAAAGAATCCCGCCCGAAAAAATATTAGATTGGATTGTAAATAGCATATCAAACTTTTAATTACTGGTTTTCAGCTCTACATTTTAAAAATTGATTTTCTTTATGTCAGCCATAATCTTCCTGGTCTCTCTGAATATGTCCGTGATTGTTGGTCCCTTTCTACTCTTAAGAAGAGCTCCAGTAGCAATCAGCGTCCATCCAACAATATCTGAGAAGACTGGTTCTGGAAAGACCACGCATGCCATGCCAGCCGTAATGAACTTCGAACTTAAATCGCCGCTCTTGGAGCCGCCAACTAACCGCTTAACAGACTTTGTAACCAGTGCAACATCACCCATAATTTTAGCGGAACCTTTGAGAGACTGCCCAAAAAATTTAAGGTCTTTCGATAATCTTATAGCATCCTTGGGACTCATAGGCAACACGACCTAAGACCTAATGAAAAAGGACTCAACAGAAAATATTAAAGGCTTGCTGATATACTGGAGTATATGGCTATAATGAAATCTTTAGCAGAGACACTTTTGATGTAACAAACCAATAAATCTGGGCGTGATAGAACCGCTTAAAAACATTTCTTCAATCATTATTTAAAGATAATTAATCCAGAAACTCTAATGAGAGAGAAATGTGCAACCCTGCTTTCCCATCATTAAAGTTAAAGTAAAGTTGAGTATGGTTTCGGTTGAGATGCTATGTGGTGGCTTAGCTTCGTCTTCCATGAGATGGCTTCTGGGCTCCTCTCGGTCTTCACTCCGCTCTATATAATAGCCCTCGGCGGCTCGCTCACCCACGTCGGATTAATGACCTCAGCGGCAATTCTTTTGTCTATACCAGCATCATTTTTATGGGGCTACCTATGCGACAAGGGCAGACGTTATAAACCATATATTCTACTATCCTTTCTCTTCTTGGCAATCCTTCTTTATACCTTCACGTTAACAACGAATATTTACCTGCTAATCGTTTTATACACGATAATGGCCTTCTTTCACATGGCTCATGAACCGCCAAAGAATGTGTTAATCGCAGAGATTTATATGCGGAGATACTGGGAGAAGGCATATGCCCTCTATGAAGGTATAACGGAGGCTGGATGGCTTGTCGGAATATTTATTGGATTTTACATGTCAGTTCAGAATCTAACTCCATTCTATATTCTGCTAGTCTGCAGTATACTAAATTTCGTCTCATTTATTCTCTCAATTTTCCTTATAAGAGACCCAGCCTTCATCTTCGAGAGAAGTCTGGTTAAAATTGAAAGAAACATCCTCCGCGCATATAAGGGACTTAATGCGGCTCTGGCCACAAACGGCGCAATTTATACTAAAACTACTATGGAAAATTCAGTCAAAAGATTCTGTATTGGGCTAATCGCCTTCTTTATGGCAACAAAAATGCTTTTCACACCATTACCGATCTTCTTTTCAAAAGAGCTTGCCCTCCAGGAGAGCGCAATTTACGCAATATTCTGTATAAACTCCATCGGCTCCATTATCGGCTATTTTCTAATGCTGAGATTGCCCCCGGAGACAAAGACATTATACAGAATGTCCATTTTAAGGTGCATCCTTACATTCTCAATGATAATCATTGGAACCATAAAGTATTATAGCGTGATACCCTCAGCACTAATACTATTTCTTCTAGGCCTCGCTTACAGTATTTTCCACATTCTATCGCTCTCTGCATCTATGGAAGTGCTCCCAGAGAGAATGGCTGGAATATTTAATATCGTGACGGGTTTAGGAGAAGCATTCGGCTCGCTCATAGGACCCCTCATAGCCGGAAATTTCGGCTTCACGTACCTTTTTCTTAGTGCAGGTCTAGCCTTCTTTACAGCGTATTTGGTTCTTAAAAGATACGAAAACTAGGCAAAATTATTTTTCGATGGATAGCCAGACATAATAACATATTATTCTCCAACAGGAGGGAGAAGATTTTCGTAACAAGGTTAATATTATGCTGAGAATTGTTTCTTCTTTTGTGGAAAAAAATAATCTGGAGATCGTTAATGTTAAGCTGAGCCCCCTAAGCGATGAGGATATTAGGGCTATAGTTGAAATCGAGCGGCATCCGGCTGTGAGGAGGTGGCTAACTGATTATGGGGATGAGGATTTTGAGGAGGAACTTGAGGGCTACAGAAGGTTCTTCCGAAATCTCGGGAGAAATGATAAAGTTGAGGTTTTAGTCGCTAGAATAGGCGGCCGAATAATCGGTTTTCTGGCTCTATGGCGCATGGAAAACTATGAAGAACACGTGAGAAGCATAGGGATAAGTGTTCATCCAGATTACTGGGGGAGGGGCATAGCAACCACACTTGTAAAAGAGGCCATAAAACTATCCAAGAGAATTGGCGTAAAAAAGGTTATAATTGAGACGCTGGAAGAGAACTATGCAATGAGACGCGTAGCAGAAAAGACTGGCTTTAAAATAGAGGACATTAAGAGAAACAATATTCTCAAGGATAGAAAATATCATGATGAGATGGTTTATTCACTAAAGCTTTAATATATCTAAAAATGTTGATAGAAAACTTTAAATAATTGAGGCGCTCTGCACAATTTTCTAATTGTAGCACCATATGGGTGCTACGTTGGGGCGCGCGAAATAAAATATGGGCGAAAATTGGAAGAGTATTCTCAGGAAGAGTATAACTAGACCAGAGCAGATTCTAGAGAAGTTTAAGGTCGATATAAAACCAATAAAAAATGTCGCTGAAGTATACCCAATGTTTATTTCGAGATACTACTTTGACCTCATAGAGGAAGTCGACGACCCAATATGGAAACAGTGTATACCAAGCCCGCTAGAGCTCATAGATCTTTATGGACACGAGGACCCATTAAATGAGGAAGGAATGAGCCCGGTGCCAGGATTAGTGCACAGGTACCCGGACAGAGTTTTAATGTGCGTCTCAAATAGCTGCGCGACATACTGTAGATTCTGCACAAGGAAAAGGAAGGTTGGCAAACCCACAATAAGTTTCTCAGATGAAATCTATATGGCACAAATAAAATATGTTCAGGAGAACCCATCTATTAGGGATGTTCTCCTCTCAGGCGGAGACCCGTTCATGCTCCCCGACGATAAAATAGAGTTTCTACTGAAAAAGCTCAGGAGGATACCGCACGTCGAGATTATAAGGATAGGTTCAAGAATACCGTGCACATTACCGCAGAGGATAACCCCAAAATTATGTCGCATGCTTAAGAAGTATCACCCATTATACGTGAATGTCCACTTCGAGCACCCGCGTGAAATAACCGAGGAGACTGAGAGGGCATGCGGATTACTAGCCGATGCAGGAATTCCCCTTGGAAACCAATCTGTCCTATTGAGGGGTATTAACGATAGCCCAGAAATAATGAGGGAACTCTGCCAAAAACTACTTAAGATTCGCGTTAGACCGTATTATCTTTTCCAGATGGATCTCGTCAAGGGAACATATCACTTTAGGACTAGGGTTGAGGTTGGCCTAAAAATAATCGAGTCGCTTATTGGATGGACTTCTGGATTAGCCGTTCCAAGATTCGTCATTGATGCTCCAGGCGGAGGAGGCAAAATTCCAATCCAGCCAAACTATATTGTCTCCGTCGATGATGAAAAAGTTGTCCTAAGGAATTATGAGGGAAAGATATTCGTTTACCCGCAGATACCTCTAGAAAAAGAAGAAAACAAAGTTCTTATGCTCCCGGAGAGTGAAAGGCTGCTTTCAGCATGTAGGGAGATTTAAAGGGGGAGATCTAACCATTAATGACGCTTAGGGTTGGTCTAACCTATAATCTCAGAAGAAAAGTTGAGGATGAAGATCTTCCAGAAGACTTTTACATAGAGTTTGATGAGGAGAGCACAGTTAATGCCATAGCATCGGCATTAGAGAAGGGTGGATGCAAAGTAATAAAGATTGAGGCTGATGAGAACTCCTATCTCAAGCTGCGTAAATATAAGCCTGACATAGTCTTCAATATTGCCGAGGGGCTGCGCGGCGAGGGACGTGAATCCCATATTCCAGCAATATTAGAGATGCTTGGCATACCCTATACTGGCTCAGGCCCATCAACGCTGGCAATATGCCTAGACAAGGCTTTAACACATAAGGTTTTAAGCTCCTATAATATCCCATCGCCAAAATTTCAAGTTTTCAAGAGAGAAGACGAAAAACTGAGTAGCGAATTAGACTTCCCACTTGTGGTTAAGCCTCTACTTGAGGGCTCTAGCAAGGGGATTAGAAGTAGCTCCCTCGTAAGAGATGAGAAGAGTCTTATAAGGCAAGTTTCATGGCTCATTAAAACTTATAATCAGCCAGCCATAGTCGAGGAATTTATGCCTGGAAGGGAGTTCACAGTCGGGTTGATAGGGAATGAGGAGCCAATTGTCCTGCCGATCGTCGAAATATGCTTGGAGAAGCTGCCTAATGGGGCGAGTCCAATATATTCTTATGAGGCTAAATGGGTTTGGGATATGCCAGAGAAGCCTTTAGATATATTTGAGTGCCCGGCTGAAATTCCACCAGACCTAGAGGAGGAGATAAGGGAGACGGCCATCAAAACATTTAAAGTGCTAAATTGCAGAGACGTATGCCGCATAGACATAAGGTTGGATGAGGAGGGGATCCCAAGAGTTTTAGAAGTCAACCCACTGCCGGGGTTGATACCTGATCCAGAAGCCCACTCATGTCTGCCAGAAGCCGCTAGGGCAGCAGGCTTCACATACGATGAACTGATCTGCACAATACTCTGGCAAGCGCTGAAGAGATATGGACTTCAAAACTACTTTGAAGGAAAATCTTTAGTGAAAATACCGTAATTTATAGATGCAAGATAGGTTTGCCGGCTCTAGAGAGGGCATAGGATATTATCTTCATTATAAAATCTTCAAAGGATATACCCGCAGCCTTTAGTGAACGCACAAAACCAGCTTCCAGCGATATATCCGGGTTCGGATTAACTTCAAGGACATATGGTATTCCAGTCTTATCTTCTAAGCGAATATCAACCCGAGCGTAATCCCTACAGCCAAGTGCCCTATAAGCCTTTAGAGCAACATTCTCAACTTTACGTCTCAACTCTTCGCTTAGCTCCGCTGGACATATAGGCTTAGTCTTAGCGTATTCATCACTATCTTTAAGCCATTTAGCGGCATAATCAACTATTTTAGGATCATCGTCAAACTCAAAAATTATTTCCGATATTGGTAGAATAAGGGGTTCCTCATTGCCTAGAACCGAAACGTTAAATTCTCTTCCACAAATGTACTCCTCAATCAGGGCTGGCTGTCTATAAACGTTAGTGATATACTTTACCTGTCTCTCCAATTCAGCAATATCTCTAACGAAGCTCCGCCGCGTAATCCCTATGCTTGCATCCTCTCTTAGAGGCTTAACAATAAGGGGGAATCTTAATCCCATCGTTTTTTTAAAATTCTCTATCACCAAATATTTTGGCGTCGGTATATTATTGGCTCTAAGAACCGCTTTTGCCAACCCCTTATCCTTACATAATCCAAGAGTTATAGGTGTTGAGCCAGTATATGGTATTCTCAGGATTTCTAGTATCGATGGTATGTGCATCTCAAAGTCGCTATCACCCATGTAGCCCTCAGCCAAATTTATAACTACGCTCGGCTCATATGCCTTTATAGTCCTAATAACTTCTTCTAAATCATCTTTTATTGGAAAAAATGCGTAGCTGAGACCAAGGCTTACAAGGGCATTTTGAACAGCATCTACCTGATCTAAAACCTCAACTTCAGCCAGATAATCTATATCCTCACCACGTTGCGGCCTAATAGGTAAATTAAACAATATGCCAACCTTGAGCACTAGGGCCTCGCCTCAACCTTAAGCTTTAACTTCCCAAAAAGATACATTTATCGACAAAAAAGAGGACAAAAATTTATTCCTCAACAAAAATACCTCAAATTAATGAAAAATTTAGGGGAGTTTTGCTTGTTCGCGATGGGAGGATGGAGAGATTTAAGACTACCACTCTTCTTCCTCTTCTTCCCATTCCTCTTCTTCCCATTCCTCCTCCTCTTCACCCCAGTCCTCCCACTCTTCTTCCTCTTCCTCCTCTTTCGTTGGCGGTGTCTTCTTCTTTGACATCATCTCACCAACCGAGATAAGTAGGTGTATAGGGGTTAGATAAATCTTACCTAAAAATTTTAAGGAGGGGACTGAAAAAACTTAATAAACAACATTAATTAAAAGGGTTATTTACGAAAATAATTAAATTTTTATCCTCATTTTTTAAAAAATGGAATAACTTTGTTTTTAACCGAAAATGCTCAAGTTTCGTTGGACAAAATCATTCTGAAGTAACTTGAAATTTTTGGATTTAAGCGTTACTCTTCATCTTCTCCCATTTATTTTAGAACCTTTCCAGTCTTTATAAACCAGAGGTAAAGGTCTAATTCACCTAAGGAAAGATTAACTATGCGGGCTAAATCACCAAGAAGCCTTTCAATCTCCAGATATTTGAGTCTGGTTAACGTTTTCGGTCTTTTAATTAGCCCATACTCCGACAATATGCTGAGTATATGGCGGTCCACTATGGAAACATTCGTGAAGCCTATATTTCTAAGGAAGTGACTTGCTACCTTATAGCCTACACCTCTAATATTGCTTACAAGCCATTCCCTTAGAAACTTCTCGTCAACAGATCTTTTTAAAAGAGCTTCCAGCTGTGGAATATATTTCCTTGCTTCAACAATATATTTCGCCCTTAAACTAGGATATTTATGACCTAAAGCCCTAATCTTTTTGGCCAGCTCATGCTCCGGCATACTTAGAAAACCATCGTTTATCTCTGATTGTATTTTTATGGCTCTTTCCGCACTAAAATTTGCGGCTAATATACAGAAACATAACTCCTTAAAGATCTCATCAATGGGCCTAGCCTTATTTTCCTCAAACTCCCTCATTCTGGCATCAATTATCCTCTTAACGTCGCAATGTTTGAGGGATTCTATAAGAGAGACTAATTTACCCAGATTATCTATTTTTAAATAGTATTCAGATAAACTTCTGTTTTGGGCGATGGATGCATCAGACTCCTTGCTCATTTCAAGTACAATATCCTCCAATTATCCGGGGTGACTCCCCAATATTGATTAGATCAGTTAGATTAGGGAGATCCATACCTATCATACTTTTTCAATAAACTTCGTGGTGCCGCTGCTCCCAGCGGATCTCAATTAACTTCGCCCCATTTTACATGGTTAAAGCGTCATGATGAACAGTAAATGATCCGTCAGCTCTTTATACCTATTTCTTATAGTCACTTCAGTAACATTGGCTATTTCAGCTATTTCTCTTTGAGTTCGTTTTTCCCCGATCAGCACAGACGCAATATAGCTTGCAGCAGCAGCTATCCCCATAGGTCCCCTGCCAGACGTTAACCTAAGCTCTGATGCGACTGAAAGAATTTTATTTGCTATCTCCTCAACTTTCCCTTGCAATGCCAGCTGATTTGAGAATTTAGAGACGTAGTTGTTTGCCTTAAGCGGCGGCAATGATAAGCCGAGCTCCTTAACAAGGAAGCGGTAGCATCTTCCAACCTCCCTTTTATTTATGTTAGCCGCGCTTGCTATTTCATCTAGCGACCTCGGCAAGCCACATTGCCTACAGGCTATATAAACTGTGGCTGCACATATTCCCTGAATTGATCTTCCCCGTATGAGCCGCTTTTTAACGGCTTTTCTATAAATTACTGAGCTTGTCTCAAAAATATTCTTTGGCAAAGAGAGAACGCTCGCTATTTTCGTTATTTCTGATAGGGCGAAGGCAAGATTCCTTTCAGTAGCGTCTGAAACTCTTATCCTCCTTTGCCACTTTCTTAACCTATATATTTGCGCCCTCTGATCCACATCAAACCTCTTCCCGAAAACATCCTTATTATGCCAATCAATCGTTGTAGATAGCCCCTTATCATGAATCGTAAATGTGACCGGTGCACCCACCCTAGCCCTCTTCTCCTTCTGCTCATTATCAAAGGCCCGCCACTCCGGACCCTGATCAGCCATCTTCATATCCACTACGAAGCCGCATTCCATGCAGACAACTTCAGCCGCCTCATAGTCACGCATCAATTTAGTGCTACCGCATTCTGGACAGCGTTGAATATCGCTGAGTATAAAGGGAAGAGATGGAGCTTCCTCATCTTCGCTCATTTTTATCTCTTCCCTTCACACTCTTAGTTTTTGGCAGAATATATACAGGGGAATTAGTGAGTTTTTTCGGGTCTCGCTCTTTAACTTCTATTTCAATATATGGTGACTTCACGGGACCAAAAATATCCATAATTTGGCCAATGGGTTTCCGCCTTACATCATAAACTGTTAATCCAAGTTTCGGGGCGACCTTGACTTTCGCTATAGCTCTATCGTCTTTAATAACATGCAGAATCTCACCAATTTCTTCCAAAGCGAAACCCCCACGAAAAAGAACGAATAAAAATGAGGATAGACGATTATTTAAGCATTTCCTAAGAGGACAGCTGCCCGAGTTTTACTAGTTCGGACGCGGTCTCTCTGAGAATTTGAGATTTACGCTTCCCTGATTTACTCACAGCTATAAAGCCCATTTTGATCCAAGGCAGTCTAGGATAACTTGCTTCAGGGCAGATTTCATAATTTAATCCAAGATTTTTAACTGCTTTTTCAAGCATAAGAATATTTGGGGATCGAATACAGAGTCTTTTTGGTAATCGCCTTCCTTCTCTCCTAGACCTTAGAGTATCAAAGTAAACTGGCCAGAGTATTATCATATCTTTTCTACGCATCAGAATCCCAGATAATTTTTTATAAACGAAGTTAAAATATTGTTGTTTAGGGTTGTAATTTTTACTTCTTTCTTTCAATTAGTATTGCGTTTAGGATACCATTCTGACCGGGTCTAGAGGTTACCTTAGCTATTCCCAGCGGGGTTTCAAGAAGGCAGCCCCTTGTTATTACCCCTCTTCGATCATAATCTACGTTGGCCGGGTTTTTCACAACCCTAAGAATCTCAACCTTTTTTGTCTCACCAGTTTCTGGATCTGCCACGTTAACCCATTTAGTGCTCACTAACCTAATCTTCATATTACCTCCTCTTCTTCGGCTGATCTTCATCTTATGCTCTCCTAAGATGGTTTCTGTCGGGAAGGAGCCCATCTCAAACTTTCGCTTTCCCCTGTAGGGTCTTCTCTTTCCGCCAGTAGGTTTTTTCTTATGTAGATCGCCGTGCCAAACAGACATCTAGGACCACACGCTTCCTTAAAGGAGGATTGACAAATATAAATTTAGCGGATTATTTTTCAAAAACCGCTAAAAATTATGGAAGATTGCTCACTTACTTCTCATATTCAAGAGACTGCTCTTCTATTCTAGCCATTTCTTTTTTATCCTCATCTCCAAGAGACGCTGGCAAGGTTTCTTCCCCACGCTTCTCAAAAATCCTTCTCAACTGACGCTTCATAACTTGAATGTTTCGGCTTAGGCCAAAATAATCCGCAAAGAAATCAGTTGTCTTTATAACAAGATCTCTTCCACACCTTTCTCTACTTATGAAGCCCATTTTAAGGAGCTCCTTTACGTGGCTATATGCGTGTTTGCCCCTCACCTCAATAACCTGCTTTTGAGTTACTGGTTGCCTATAGGCTATATATGATAATGTTTTTAGAGGGCCGATCGTTAATAGGGGTCTTATGGCAAGCTTTTTAACTCTATCAGCATACCCCATTTTAAGCTGCATAACAAACCTTCCATCCTCAAGCTCAAGCACCTCAATGGCGCCATTACGCCGCTTGTATTCCTCAATAAGCATCCTAGTGATTTTACGCATCCTCTCCTCTGAGCGGGAGCCCACAATTCCACATAATGTTTTTAGATCTAAGGGCCTACCAGCTACATAAAGCGCCGCCTCAATAAGCCTAAGCTTTTCCATCAAATCTTCCTTTAAGGCTCCCTTCTCCTTGACATGTAGTGTTTTACTGCTTTCATTACCGCTAGTTGGGGTAACCTCAGCCGCTAATGCCGTCATCTCATTCGCTCACCCCGCCATTGATCGTCACATATATTTCATCTGAGCCATCATGCTGCCATAACGTGACCTTACCCCTATGAGCCAAGAACAATAAAATTATGAAGATTCTGATAGCCTCAATCCTACTCTGGCCCCTTATAAGGCCCGAGAATGTTATAATTTCACCCTTCTCAGAAAGTATACATATTTTCCTAAAAATCTCCTCAATCTTCTCCTCAATCTCCATCAGGTAGGCGCTTATTACTGGAATAATTTCAGGCGGCGCTAGCACTGGCTTTTGACTAACCTTGGAAGAAACGGAGGACTCGCCTCGTAGAGCCTCCTCAAGAGCCTCAAGCAGACTTTGTAGAGTTGTTGTTGTAAGCTCATAACGCAGCGGCGGAAAGAGCGGTGGAATTACCTCTGAACTTCTCGCAGATTCTGCAGGTGTCTGCTCTGGCTGGGTCTCCTCGGATTTCAAGAGAAGGTTAGATTTTAGGAGGTATATGAGGGCCGAGGAGTCTAACGCGATGCCGGACGCCCTAAAATCTATAATCGCTCTTCGCTCCATCTCCTCAAGAAAGGATAGCAGGAGGGATGCTATATTAACGCTCCATGGGTTAATCTTTTGTAAGCGTTGAGGGTCAAAGAGTATATCCCAAGGCGGCCGAAAATAAAATGGTTTAATGAAGCTGCTCATGTCATGTCACACCTTTAAGATTCATCGAGACAATATGTGAGACGCCATTTTGACCATATATGCCGTAAACCTTATCAGCCTTACTAATCATCTCGGGCTTCAGTGTTATGACAATAAACTGCAGTTGTTTATTCGATGCTTCCTCAACGAGGAGCTCACCAAGCTTTTCAACATGAAGAGCGTCAAGATGAGCATCCACCTCATCGAAAAGATAGAATGATGCTGGTGAAAACTCCTGTAGGGCCAGAAGGAAGGCTACCGCTGACACGGATCTCTCCCCGCTGCTTGCGCCACTTACTGGTATTGGAGACTTTCCGGGGAACTGGACTATCATATCCACACCGCCAGCGAATGGATTCTCTTGGTTCTCAAGCTTGAGGAAAGCGCTTCCACCGCCAGTTAACCTAGAAAAGTAGTTTCCTATCCCCTCATTTATTTTGTTAAAGGCGTCCATGAAGACCCTAGTTTTCTTCTGCTCGACCTCCTCAATAAACTTAAGGATAGCGAATCTCTCCTTCTCAAGCTCATTAAGTCTAATAGAGAGTTCCTTGTAACGTGAAACCTCTTCTAAATATTGTGAATCAGCGAGCTGATTAACAGCACCTATACACTTAAGTTCATCTCCAATGGCTCTTAACAACGAATCTATTTCGCCTATTGAAAGGTCCTCTGGGGCTTTTAGCGGCTCCTCGTAACCCAGCTCCCTTAATCGCTCCCTGAGCTTACCAGCATGAAGGTTGAGACGCTGAACCTCAATTTTAAGATCATTTATTGCTTTTATTCCTCTATCATATTCCATGTCCAGCTTCGATATCTCCGCCTCTAAAACATCTATCTGCGATGTGAATACACTTATTTTCTCTCTGGATTCGCTTATTTCCCTTGAGAAATCTTCCTTTACCCTCTCGAGCTCCTCAATTTTCTTGCGCGTCTCATTTTCTTCCTCAAGCGCTTCCTTTAACTCGCTCTCAAGGCTTGCAATTTGTGCTGAAATCTCATCAATCTGCGCCGTCAGGTTCTCCATGTTCTTCTTTAGAACCTTTTCAATCCTCATTCTTATTGTTGATAATTCTAATTCAATATCATTATACTTTTGTTTCACGCGGATTAATTCTTGGGTGATCTCGGAGCGCCTTTTTTCCGCATCGTGAATACTCAGTAAATCAACATCGCTTTTCAGACGCTCATACTCGTCTCTCAAAGTTTTTTCCATGTTATCTAGCTCATTGAGCCTTGCTTCAAGAAAAGATAAACGTCCACGTCCCTGCTCTATACGATTCGTTAAATCTTCTATGGTGGATTCTACGCGCCTAATTTGGGCATCCGTCTGAGACAAATTTCTCTTAACTCGGTCAATCTCCCCCTCAATCTTAGCTAACGATTCTGACAGGGAAATAACATCATTTTGTGTTTTTGATATCTCGTTCTCAAGTTCCGAAATAATATTCTCTCTATTATTTAAATAGTTTCTAAGCGCCAAAACGGCTTTATCCAAGCTCTTTAGGGCCTCTTCGCTTGGTATAAACGATGATAAATTGATGTTCTTCCTGTAAAAGCCGCTCTCAACGCCTCCCCATGCCTCGTATAAATCCCCATTTAATGTAACGACCCTAAATCCATCCTTTGAGGCTTTTATAGCAGCATCTTCACTTAGGGCTAAAAGAGTATCGCCAAAAACAAATTCCACCGCCGGCCTATAATGCTCATTACAGTAAACAAAAGAAGAGAGCCATCCTATGGAGCCATCAATATTAACAGTTTTATTAATGCGACTATTTGATAAGAGATTCCTAAGCGGAATTATCTTTATTCTGCCAAGCTTTGTGCGTTTAAGGGTTTCTATACATATAAACGCGACATTTAGATCGTCAACTACAAGCGAGTCAAGCCAGCCGGAAGCCGCGGCCTCAATAGCCTTAGCATAATCATCATCAACTTTTATTAGATTTCTTAGCCTACCATATATGCCATTTATAGCTCCCCTCACACCCAACTCTTCAAGATATTTTAGGGCCACCTCTTCAGGTTTAACCTTCTTAACAAGGTTCTTCCGCGCCTCAAATTTTATGAGAGCCTCTCTAGCCATCTCAGCTATTTTTTCAGCCTCCTTAATCTCCCCCTCGATAGTCGACCTCCTTTTAACATATCTCTCCAACATCTCTCTTAGATCGTCAACCTGCTTCCTCTGAGCGCCTGCGATCTCCTCTAGCCTAGTCAATAGTTCCCTAAGCTTCTCGCCTGAGGATAACAGTTCTTCTCTTTTAGTCTTTAGATCCTCAAGCCTTTGGAGATAAACGTTTATTTCAGATTGGAGCCTAGCCCGCTCGCCCTCTAAACTAATTCTCTCCTCACGCACTCCGCCTATTTGCCTCTCCACCCCATTTATTTGCTTGGCTTTCTCCTCAAATATCGCCCTAACGTTTGAAAGATCTCTTGATATAGAATCGTAAAGAGATTGCCTCTCCTCCATTTCTCTACTCAGCTGTTCTAAGAGAATAATTAGCTGCCTTGCTTTATCTTCGGAAACTTGGATCTCGCTTTTTAAAGATTCTACTTGCTGTTTAAGTTTTTCACGGAGGGCTTTTAGTCTATTAAGGTTGGTCTGCCCACTACTTATCCGGGAAAGTATTTCGCTGAGCTTGGATTTAAGGCTTCTAATGTTTACCTCAATCTCAATCATTCGATTGTTTTTTTCTTGAATCTCGTCGAAACCCAGTTTTCGCAGCTCATTCTCAAGCTCCCTGCGCCTAATTTTAAGGGATTCTCTCCGCTCAGACACCATTTTATTCTCCTCTTCAGCTTTAGATAGCTCCTCTAGAAGTCTCTCGACTTCGGCTTCAATCTCCCTTAGGTTTCTGGATATCTTTATCGATTCTAGCCTAGCCATCTCCCTCTTGAGAAGGTTATGTCTTAAAAGGTTATTCCGCTCTCTCTCAAGAACCTCAACCCTCCTCTGAATCTCACTTATCTGCCCGAGAGCTGTTTTTATCGCCATATCAGCCTCCTTAAGCTTCTGTTCAGCCTCAGCCTTTTCAGCATCATATTGAGCTATTCCAAGCATATCCTCGATTATCTTTCTACGCTCAATAGTTGATGTTTCAGCCATCCTAGTAAGCGTCCCCTGCAGAACAATGTTATGGCCATAAGGGCTTATGCCAGCGACAGATAGGACTTCAAGTAAGTGGGCTCTCGGAACCTTACGACCATTAATTCTATAAACGCTCTCACCATTCCTGTCGATCTCACGGGCTATCGTTACTGTTGTTGTCTCAACTGGTATGCGTCCGTCAGAATTATCAAACTGAACAACAACCCTAGCTACATTCTTTCTAATGCTGGATTTTTCCCCGCCACTAAATATTAAGTTGGAGAAATTCTCAACTCTAAGTCTCTTAGCACTTAGCTCGCCAAGACAGAAAAGAGCCGCGTCGATTATGTTGGTCTTACCACTACCATTTGGGCCAGTTATTACGGTGAAACCTCTATCAAACGTTAATACTGTTCTTAACCCGAATGTTTTGAACCCATCTATCTCAATGCGCCTGATATATGGCATTCTCCGCGGATCTCCCTGATATTGATCCCTCCAATATTCAATCAGATAACGAGTTTAGGCGAATTTAGATTGATCTATCTTAAAGCCGCGCACTTTCTCAGAGACCCTTTTAATAAAAGCCTTCACGTTTTCTTCGGCGCCGTATACAAGCACATGCCCGTTCTCTTCAATCCTGAGTTTCAGGTTAAGTTCGCCAGCAATCTCCCTAATAAGTTCAAGCGGGGTTCTTTCCATCAACCGAATTCTAACCCACTTTTCCTCCCTCGGAAGACCTGGGCGAAATCTAATGGGTTCTTCAGGCATAAAGCCCTCTATCTCAAGTTCACAAATCTTCCTCAAAATCTCATTAACATAATCTTCTCCAAAAACATTCTTAGCGACTGATAAAGCATAGCTTTCCACATTACTTAAGTATTCTTCTAAGCGGGCAACATTCTCTGAGCGGACTCTATCTGCCTTAACAACCTCTAACATGACTTTGGCAGAGCGAAGGTCATTGATTATAGTTTGGGGTATTCTCTCCCCGCGCCTACAAAGATCCGCGATTACATCAGACAGTATTTTCCAGCGCGCCTCCCAACTCATAAAAGCACCCTGCAAAACAAATAGGATTGAACTAGTCATAAGCTTATCGCATGAAGAGCAATAAAGCATAAGATCCCTCCACTCATATGCGGGGTGGCATAAATAATTATTAATTTCTAATATGCCGACCTATATACGTGAAATAACATTTAAGGGAGAAATAGATAAACGCAACAGTTTTCTGATTCTTAAGTTGAGATAATAAAATTAACAGAAAGGTGACATACGCAACTTGGTTTTTAAGGTAAAGCAGGTAATAGTGCTTAGATCCGACATAAAAATGAGCCCTGGGAAAGCTGCGGCCCAAGCCGGTCACGCGGCAGTCTCGTCCGCGGAGGAAGCCAGAAGAAACTATCCATCTTGGTGGAGGGAGTGGATTGAGAGTGGCCAATGCAAAATCGTATTAAAAGCCAATTCCGAGGGTGAGCTACTGGAACTGGAGAGGAAGGCTAAGGAGCTAGGTCTCCCAGTAGCCCTAATATCAGACATGGGATTAACGGAGATTGAGCCTGGAACAGTAACCGCTCTTGGAATAGGGCCAGCTCCATCAAATCTCATAGATAAGATTACTGGGGATCTACCCCTCTACTGAGGACTGTTTATGCTTAGGATCCCAAGCATAGAGGTTAATGTTGGGATAGGGGTTTATGCGACTAGGTGTAGAGGAATAGGGGGCGCCATTAAGAGGGTCCCTGAAGACTTCATCGTCGAAGAGATTTTGGTTGATGGTTCCAGGGCATCTATTAAACCAGAGGATATAAGTGCCAGCAACTTGTCTAAGCATGGCCGATATCTTATATGCATCTTAGTTAAGAGGGAACTGGATACAATATTAGCCATAGAGAGGATAGCCAGCAGTATAAGGGTTAGCTCCGACAGGATAGGATACGCAGGGATAAAGGACAGCGGCGCCCTAACGGCCCAGCATATAAGTATAGGTGGGGTTCCATCTAGTAAAGTTTCTCAAGTAAATGTTGAGGGGCTCCTGATAAAACCTCTAGGCTACTCTAATGAGGAGATCTCTCCAAAGAAACTCTTTGGGAACAAGTTTACAATAGTTGTCAGAGAGATAAGGCTTAGGGAAAAGAATATTCAAAAGAGGGTTGAGAGGATATTTAGTGAGCTGGAGGAGTTTGGGGGCATACCGAACTTCTTTGGACACCAGAGATTCGGCACAAGCAGGCCAATAACGCATTTGGTCGGCAAATATATTGTTAAAGGAGATTTAAAAGAGGCTGCTTTAACATTTCTGGTGTATACGAGCCCCTTCGAGAGCCCAAGAGCTAAGGAGGCTAGAAGAGAGTTATATGAAACAATGGATTTTAAGATGGCGCTCAAAAAGTTTCCGGAGACACTTATTTATGAGAGAATGATGATTGAGCATCTAGCAAGGAGCCCAAAGGATTATATAGGAGCCTTCAATAAGCTCCCACTAAGCCTTCGCACACTCTTTGTCCAGGCGTATCAATCATACCTCTTCAATAAATTTTTGAGCGAGAGGATAAAGCGTGGTATATCACTAAAGGAGGCTCAGGTCGGAGACTACGCTATAAGACTGAGCGACATTGGTTTACCCACAGAGAGATTTATCATGGTTAAAGACAGCAACGTCTCCTCCATAAATGAGGAGGTCAGGGCTGGGAGAATGGCGGTGGCACTACCGCTAATAGGACCCAAGCAGCCCCTCTCGGAGGGTTCGCAGGGGGAGATTGAGAGGGAGATCCTAGAGGAAGAAGGTGTTTCAGGCGGGGATTTCAAGAGAGCATGTGTAATTAAAGTTAATCTCTTCGGCAGATTGAGGGTTGCGCTGGAGAAGGTTATAGATTTAAGAGTAAAGGTTATCCCGGGAGGGGAGGAGACAGAGAAAAGTGTTAAATTCGAGTTCACTCTTCATAAGGGCACATATGCAACGATCGTCTTGAGGGAGTTCATGAAGCCAGGAACTGACAGGGAGCTGATAAAGTGTGGTTTCTAACAACGTAAATATATTTATTACCAAAAAATTGTGAGGGGAACATATCTAAAAATAGTGGGGTTAAAAGTTTTATGTTAACGTGCTCTTCTCAATAACTTTTATGTTCACTATGACTATTCTAGTGACCTTCTCAGCTTTTAGATCAACTTCCACGCAGGCTCTGCCACCGTTACCATTAACTAATACTACTAAGGCTTTTCTGGCCTCCATCGTTATCTGCCCATTCTCCTGAGCCACAAATCTTACTTGCATTATTTTAATATTATTGACGCTATACCCTTCATTGAGGAGCTTTTGCACGTCTTCGTCTTTCATTGCTATACTCAAAACCTTCTCTTTAAAGCCCTCGCTTGTCTCTACTTCGAAGCCCTTAAAGCCTCTGCCCCCAAGAGACCGCTTCCAGCCGTGCTTAAGAGCGCATGAAAAGTTCTGAGCATTATCGGTATATTGAGGCAAGCTTGAAGTCAACATAGTATTGCGTCCAACCTGATTTGCTGCCATGGAGAAGCCTTGGCAAGCTAAAGTATTATGCACACCATATAAGGAGAAAACAACAGCGCCCAACATAGCTAGGCCCAGAATCGCCAGCATAACAGTCTTCTTCAATCCACATCACCGAAATTCATGAAAATAACAGCATATAAAAGGTTTTTTCAGAATTACATCCTACTTTCACCAAAAACAACGTGATCATTTGAGACTAAGGTAAAGTAGGATTATTAGGGCTGTTAAGGCGAGCATATCTGATAACATGGCGAAGGGGCCTAGGCCAAAGGCCCTGAAGCCAAAGAGCATTTGAATGAATGGGTTTGAGGAAAGCGTGTAGAGGAGAAGGATCAATGAGAATATTATTAGGCCAAGGGCAAATTGGGCGCTGGTCTTTCGATAAACATCTATGTATATTATTAGCAGGATCAGCACAAGCGTAACATTAACTGTTGAGATGGTTGATCTAACAGTATAGAATATCTCAAGATCAGGCATGAGAACATTTGGCGGTGGAACAATACCCCATTCTCTAAATCTCGTCAGCATAGCGGATTCGAGCTCAGTTGGGCTTATTTCGCCACGTCTATATTTTTCCATAATCTGCCTTATTTCATCTATCTGGCTCCTAGATAAGCCCCAGCGTGTCTTAACTTGACGCTCCAAGGTTGCTCCAGTAACGCTTAAGCTACCTATGGCGGCGGCAATAGCCACCGCTATGATAACAATTATTATGAGGGCCGCAATCTTATCTTTGGTGTTCATTCTATTTCACCATTCACTCACCTCTTTTTCTCTTTTTCTCTAAATTTCTTCCAAATCTCCTCAAAGATAGCATAGTTCTCCTCCATTTCGGGCGTTAAAAAATACGTGACGCTATATTTTTCCCCAATAGATCTCACCACCCTATTCTTTTCAAGTATCTCAAGGTGGTGTCTTATGGTCCTATAATCGACCCCCAGCAAACTGGCCAGCTGATTGGCGTTCATTGGAGACTCCTTTAAGGCCATGATTATTCTGGCCCTCATGGAACCTCCTCTAGTTCCAGCAATAAGCCAGCCAAGTATATACCTCAATCTATCGACCCAATAACCCATTCGTTTCAGCTCCAGACGGAGACTACAAAGAATTGCCGAGTTCCCTATTAGAGTATTCGCAGCTCTTTTTTAAAAAATGTTAACGGACTTATGATATAATTACGAAAAAACCTTTTATTCATCTCTTCATGCAGATACTGTAAGTTAGGGGTGGGAGAATGTTCACTCTAGAAGAGGGTAGAGGTAGGCTAAGGATTCTATTGCTGATAATTCTGCTTTTTGTGATAGGTTTCTCTGCGGCCGGATTCTTCGGTTACTCGATTGGGTATACGGCCGCCATAAACGAGATAAATAGGTTGCAGAGGCAAATTGAATCTCTAGAAGAAAACGTCGCGGTTCTAAAGGAAAGCCTAGAAAAAATAATCCAAAATACAATGCAGTATAGGCTGCTCGCCAAAAACATTAGTCTCTCAGAAATCTATGAGCGGGTTAAGAACTCAGTCGTGATTGTGAGGGGGATTACACGCGTCTCAGGCATTTTCGGGTATATCTATAGTCGGGTTCAGGGCTCGGGCTTCGTCTACAATTGTTCTGGTCAAATGGTTATAATCACAAATTATCATGTTGTGCGGAACGCGATGGACATAACCGTAACGTTCGCTAACGGAAATAGCTATCCTGCCTCCATACTCGGACATGACATATACGCTGATCTAGCAGTCCTTAAAGCAGATGCCCCCGAGAGCGAGTATCATCCCCTAGAAGTGGTGAGCTCCTCCACGCTTAGGGTTGGCGACATAGTTATAGCTGTAGGTAATCCCTACGGCTTATATGGATCCATGAGCGTTGGCGTAGTCAGCGCTTTAGGAAGAACAATAACCGCTGATGGGGCTGGCAATTATCCGATAGCCAACGTTATACAGACCACCGTTCCCCTTAACCCAGGTAACTCAGGGGGCCCACTCCTAAACATTAGGGGGGAGGTTGTCGGAGTAACTACCGCAATTATAAGTGGCTCCCAAGGCGTGAGCTTCGCCATCCCCTCAAACACGCTGCTTAAGGAGATTAAATGGCTTGTTGAGGAGGGGAGATATAATAGACATCCATGGCTCGGTGCCGCCGGAGTTGACATGACATATGAGATTGCGAGGGCCATGGACTCAAATATAACATATGGTTGGCTAATAACCCAGGTTATTAGGAGTGGCCCAGCAGATAAAGCTGGATTGAGGGGAGGAACAAGAACCGTGAATGTGGCTGGCGAGCTGATCACTGTTGGAGGCGACATAATAATCGCAGTAAACGGCGTTAAAATTACTGGAATAGATGACCTATCATCCTATCTTGAAGAGCATACCGAGCCGGGACAAATAGTTAAGGTTACAATAGTAAGAGATAATCAAGTGTTAACGCTAGATGTCGAGTTAGGTGCTAGACCGCCCTTAGAGTAAAGATTCAATTTTTATGGAACAAGCCTAAATCTATCTCTTGGAAACAAAATTACTTCTCTAATATTTCTTATGCCTGTTAATACCATCACTAGACGCTCAAGCCCGATCCCCCAGCCAGCATGCGGCGGCATACCAAAATCAAACGCCTGAAGATGATATTTAAAGGATTCCGGATTCAAGTTCTGCTCTTTCATACGTTTGATCAAGAGATCTTTATCATGTACGCGCGTCCCCCCGGAGGCTATCTCAACCCAATGCCACATCAGGTCGAACCCCTCGCTTATTTCAGGCTTATCATCTCTCGGCTTTATATAAAATGGCTTTAGATTAGTAGGCCAGTCAACTATAAAGTAAAAATATGGATGAAGTTTGCCGAGCACCCTAAAGGCTGGCGTGGGTATATCTTCGCCCCAACTAATTTTTATTCCGGCCTCTCTAAGCTCATTAACTATTTCATCATATGTAAAGCGCTTAAATGGTACCTCTGGAACCACGATTTTATGCTTAAGTATCTCCAGCTCCCTTTTACATCTCTCGCTAACCACTCGGCATACATGCTGCAGAAGCCTCTCGGCGACCTCCATAACGTCTTCCGCCGTAGCAAACGCCATTTCTATATCAACAGAAACGAACTCGGATAAGTGCCGTCTAGTATGGGATTTCTCAGCCCTAAAGGCTGGGCTAATTTCATAAACCTTCTCAAAATCTATTACGAGCTGCTCCTTATAGAGCTGTGGACTCTGTGCTAGAAAAGCCTCCCTCTCAAAATATATCACCGGAAAGAGACTTGCCCCACCCTCAGTTGCAGTCGCTATTATCTTTGGCGTGTGAATCTCAATAAAACCGTTTTTAGAAAAGAATTCCCTAGTAGCTTCTAAGGTTACATGACGAATCCGGAAAATTGCCTGTGGTTCATCTCTAACTAGATCTAAGATCCTAGCATCAAGCCTAACGTCCATGTCTGCGGGGGTCTTGCCAGTAATATCTATCGGGAGAGGTTGCTTCGCCTTGTTTAAAATAATTATGCTCTCTGGCACAACTTCAACGCCTCTAGGAGCCTTAGCCATTCTTCTAACTGTTCCTCTAACGCTTATACAGTCTTGGCGTTGTAGACCCTCGACCAATTTAACAATATTTTCGTTAACCTCATCTTTTGGGATGGTTATCTGAATAAATCCCTCTTTATCCTTCAATAAAAGGAATTTTATGCCACCCAGATCCCTAATATCTCTTACCCAACCCGCTAAGGTGACCTTTTTTCCATCAAGCTCTTGAGTAACTTCATTAGTATAATGGGTTCTCTTCCAAAGATACGCTTGAGCTGAGCTTTTTACGCCGCTCACAACCATGCACCTACTCAGCAAATTCAACACGTAATACTATTCCCTTAACCCTCTTCGCTATCTCCTTCGCAACATCAATATTTAGTAGTCTCCTACGTTTATTCTTTCCCTTAAGAATAACACGAGTCTCAACAGAGCCGTCTGGCAACCATATCTTATTTATTGTAACAACATTTAGGGGCGCGAAAAGATCCTCTATAAATTTCCTCTCACTAGAATTGTATTCAAGAATGCGAATGCTCTTACCAAATTTATTCTCCAGGGCCTTAATTATTTTTCCACCATAACTCAATATTTTGTTTGCATCACCTCTCTTAACAAGTATGACTAAAGTATTGTCGACTTCAAGCGCCCCACGAAAATAAACGTCTTGGAGTAAGGGGTATTCATCCTCAAGAGAGACAAGTAGGCGGGCGACCTCCAAATCTAATTGTGTAACCTCGCCCCTCTCAATTTTTACCCTACATTTTGGACATAATATTCCACTTCTCAAGCAGAACTGGCACAGCTCAGCTTTCACTCTTTTCCGATCCCTCCAAACAGGGAGGGGCGGCAGAGCAACGCTTTAAAGATCATCTTAACGCACTAGCCTTATCTCAATTATGCTCACGTTTAGTGGAGTTGGCCTATTTTTAGGCTGAATTTGCTCTGTCCCTATATTAATGCTTTTAATTTTAATGTCTGACAGAAACCTACGCCTAAGAGCCTCAACCACGCTCACAGCCTTGCTTATCGCGCGCCCTCTAGCCTTAACATTAACTTCTTTTATACCACTATGAAACAGCGTTAAACAAGCCAATACATAGTTCATCACAGGCTTATTACCCACTAATACGGAGGTGCTCTCCGGCATATTTCACCGCCCTTCCTTAATTCAAATGACATGTATAATCATTAGATAAATATCTTACGGTTTCCACAACATAAAATAGAAAAATAAATAATATATCATACCTTAAAACTAAAACTTTTATTGATTACTAGGGCAGTTTTTGGTGAAAGAATGATTGAGAGGGTGCAGACTGGGATACCGGGATTCGATGAGATATTAAACGGCGGGATACCAAAGCGTAATGTTGTCCTTCTAGCTGGGGGACCAGGCACTGGAAAATCCATTCTCGGTTACCAGTATCTCTATAATGGATTAATTAGAAAAGAGCCCGGGGTATTTGTTGCCCTTGAAGAGCATCCAGTTCAGGTTAGGCTTTCTATGGTCCAGTTTGGCTGGGATGTCACTCACTTCGAGGAGAGAAATTTATTTGCCCTTGTAGATTCTTTTACCGCCGGTATCGGCGAGGCAGCTAAAAGAGAGAAATATGTTGTTAGGGCGCCAGATGATTTTCAGATGCTAATTGATGTTTTAAGAGCTGCTATCAAGGATGTTGGCGCAGAGAGGGTTGTTGTAGACTCGGTTACAACATTATATATAACTAAGCCTGCCATGGCCAGAAGCATGGTTCTCCAACTTAAGAAAGTTTTATCTGGCCTAGGATGTACATCAATACTCGTTTCGCAAGTGAGCGTAACTGAGAGAGGCTTTGGCGGTCCAGGCGTCGAGCATGCCGCCGATGGAATAATTAGACTCGACTTAGATGAAATCAACGGTGAGCTAAGACGAAGCATCATCGTCTGGAAAATGCGGGGAACCGCTCACTCGATGAAAAGACATCCCTTCGAAATAACAGATAAAGGTATTATTATAAAACCAAAAGAAGTTATTATGGTGGCACAAAGGAGGTTTGGAGAGAGTGAGTGAAATATCGCTTGCACCGGTCGGGAGAGAGCAGATTCATAAGCTTGAAACAGTTCTATTAATAAGCAGTATTATGAGGCCGGAGGTTCTTGAGGAGCTAAGAAAACCGGAGGAAAGACTAACGTGGGTAGATAGTCTAGCGGTTGCGGCGGCAGCATTAGCCAGAGAGAAGGCGAAAATGCCAATATCGCAAATAGCCGAAGAACTGGGTAGAACGGAGGCCACCATAAGAAACCATTTGCAAGGCAGAACAAAGGCTGGGCAAATCGTGAGGGAAACATATGAGAAGATAGCTAGGGAGGGCGTAAAGATTTCATTGCCAGAGGCTGCCTCCATAGAGGAGATGCAACGTCTCAAGGCTGAGCTGGAGGAGGAGAGAAAAAAGAGACAAGGGATACAAAATGCGCTCAAAGAAGTATATAATGCTTTAGCCCAAGCACTTAACCAGCTAGAGAGACTCGCAACCTAACATTTTAAAAATCACATATAACTTCTAATTTCTAATAATTTCTAAATTATTTTTAATGGAGGAGAAATGCTAATGGATGTTTTTGAAGCCATCAAGCTTAGAAGAAGCGTAAGAGCCTTTACTAGAGAGAATATTAGCGACGAGCAGATAGAAAAGATTCTTGAGGCTGCTAGGTGGGCGCCCTCAGCCGGGAACCTTCAGCCATGGGAATTCATAGTGATAAGGAGGGTTGATGTTAAAAGGGAGATCGCTAGGGCGGCTCTAAATCAGACGTTTATAGAGGAGGCGCCGGTGGTTATAGTTGTATGTGCCAACGAGGTTAGGTCTGGTAGCGTGTATGGAAGTCGGGGTGCAAACCTTTATTGTATACAGGATACTGCCGCGGCTATTGAGAACATGCTGTTGGCGGCATGCGCCCTTGGTTTGGGGGCATGCTGGGTTGGCGCCTTCTATGAAGAGGAAGTTAAGCGGATACTCAGGATTCCTAGAGGCATAAGACCAGTAGCAATAATACCCATAGGGTACTCAGCCGAGAAACCTAGTCCCCCGCATAGAAGACCATTAAAGGAGATCGTACATTATGAAACCTTTAAATGAAAAACTTAAACTCTTTTTGCATTAGAAATTTTCTCTGCTACTTCCAATATCTTGGCCGTCTGAGCTTCCGTCAATTGGAGGCCATGCAAATACTTTCCTTTAGCCTTCATGGCTGCTAAAAAAGTTTCTTTTATAGGTACTGGTGGCTCGAACATATATAATTCTCTGAAAATTATTGCTCCTCTCCAGTTCATAATCTCACATTCAATTCGCTCTTTATCGCTTAGATCATCCTTTTTCACAAACTCCTCCACAACTCCATAGCCAATGATAGAGTCGCCCGCATCAGACTTTCTAGCAAAGAATATTATGCCGCCTTTCTCCCAATGTCTAGGAACACCAGGATAATATTTCTTTATTCTGAAAACCCTCTTTAACCACTTCTCCCTCGTTATTCTTAATATAAAATTCTTAGGCTGAGAGATATCTTGTTCACTCAATCCAGTGCACATCTCCTGTAAAGGAAAATGATCTAGAAAAGATAGATAAGTTTTAGCAGATTTCCGGAAATTATAATTATTTTGTTATTCCGTAACCAATAAGCCGCCATCTCCCCATTATCCTACGGCTTATAGCCGCCCTCGAGTTCTCCTCAGCGCAGACCGGTCTTGTAAGCTTGATCTCAACAATATTACCTTTAACGTGAGTAACATTGCCAGTTGTAATTGTGGTTCCAACATCCAACAGAAGCGTTTCACCAACATTTATTTGCTCGACCCTAGTCTGCTCCTTAGCCCCGATAACCCGCTCAAATAAATGCGTCTCCAAGGTTAATTCATATTTTGTTGGAGGAAGCAGGCCAGGTTTTCCGACAACATTTCCTGTAAGTCCATCCGCTTTTGTCAATGATGGATCAAGAAGCGTGCCAACGCCAACTAATCCACCGCAAACGGCCTCCTCAACGTATCTCCCTCCAGTTTGAAGGCTCGTTATCTTAGTGAATAGAGACTCGTAGATACCCCTAGACGAAGTACTTATCCCCGGTCTTATTTCAATCTCGTCTCCAACTCTAAATTTGCCCTGAAGAATAGACCCGCCTATAACGCCCCCAGCAAGGTTATCTATTGGAGCCCCGGGCTTATTCACGTCAAATGACCTCACAACATACATGTGGGGGGGCTTAGTTGGATCGCGCGGTGGCGTCGGAATATATTTCTCTATTGCATAAAGTAATAGATCTATGTTAGTCGAATGTAGCGCCGAGACAGGAATTATTGGGGCTTCCTCAGCCACAGTACCCTTAACAAACTCTTTTATTTCTCTATAGCTCTCGAGAGCGCGTTTCTTATCAACTAAATCTATCTTTGTCTGAGCTATAACTATTCTCTTCACGCCAATTATTTCTACGGCGGCGAGATGTTCTCTTGTCTGTGGCTGTGGGCACGGCTCGTCAGCCGCAATAACAAGTATGACGCCATCCATAACAGCGGCTCCTGAGAGCATCGTCGCCATCAAAGCTTCGTGTCCAGGCGAATCAACAAAACTGATTGCCCTAACAAACTCCGTTTTTGACCCGCATCTTGGGCATATCTCACTTGTCGAATAATTGCGCGGTGGCTCGCAGACGGGGCATTTATATACTGGCGCATCAGCATACCCAAGTTTTATCGTTATGCCTCTCTTTAGTTCTTCGCTATGCCTTGCTGCCCAAATGCCAGTAATCGCCTCTACAAGCGTCGTCTTCCCATGATCCACATGACCTATTGTGCCAATGTTCACTTCCGGTTGACGTGGAAGACCAGCTCTGCCCATAACTCATCAACACTAGAGGAAAAAATGATGTGGAATGATATAAAGCCATCGAATAAAGTCTTCAGAAGCTTTTATACCTACTATCTTCTTCTTAATATCATGGTGATGCCGGAGTGGCTATATGCGATAAGTGCGGCTTTAATATTCCCGAAGACGCAGCCTTTTGCCCAAATTGCGGGGCGCCCGTAAGAAAGATCAAAGAAGCGCAAAAACCCTATGAAAATATATGGGGGGATGTAAGATTAGGTCTGCTGGGCACGTTTCTCTCATTAACTATAACTTCAATTATTTCTGCGGCAGCCGAGGGGCTAGATCCATATTTTATACCACCTTTCCTCTCCGCTTTAATAGTTATATATGCTTCCAGGACGAAGAGCCTTAAAGATGCCATTATTGTCTCCGTGATTATTTACCTGCTTACAGAAGCTATTTCATCCGGCTTACTTCTTGGAACGCTATATATACATGGCGAAAAATTGGCATCCTACTATTCAACATACTATGGGAATGTTCCAACCTTAGCCGATGTAGTACTTTATTCGATTTCGCCAATAACTTCAATATTGGCTGGATTCATTGGATTTAAAATAGCCCCCAGAAGAAGAGAAGTATTCTATGAGCATTCTGGAGCGGGGAGATATAGCCCCCCACTATTCTATAATGTGAAGGGAGCCCTCAAAAAACTTAAATATGTTTTCCTCGGCTTTTTCATAGAAGCTAATATGGATGTGAGTGGACGCTGACATGAAGGTACCCAAGGAAATAAGAACGTATTGCCCAAAATGCAATAAGCATACTGTACACACCGTCTCATTATATAAGGATGGGAGACGCAGAGCCCTTGCAAGAGGAGAGAGAGCCCACGAAAGGGAAAGAAGGGGTTATGGCGGACAGAAATATCCATTACTTAGACGAAAAGCCAAAACAACTAAGAAGCAATCATTGAAGATTCAATGTAAAAACTGCGGGTACACTATTCAGAGGGAGGGCATACGTCTAAAGAAGCTCACAATAGAGTAAAGCGGAACAGCGAGGCTGCTTAGGGATGAAGATTTGGGAGAAAATTATACCGAAGCCAAGAAGCAATTTTATTCAAGTTAAGTGCCCAGAATGTGGTAATGAACAGATAACTTTTAGCCATGCTACAATCACTGTTCGCTGCAACATATGTGGCTCCGTCCTTGCAGAGCCAACTGGCGGGAAAGCGGATATAAAGGGCGAGGCTATAGTTAAATTTGAGTGATACCAGGTTGACTAAATATGTCAGTATCAAAGGAAGATGAGTGGCCTGAGATTGGCGAACTAGTCATTTCAACAGTTACTGAGATAACTGATTATGGTGCGTATGTAAAGCTTGATGAGTATGATGGAAAAGAGGGCTTCCTACATATTTCTGAGATATCGTCTGGATGGATAAGAAATATTCGAGATCATGTTCGTGAGGGTGAAAAGGTAGTCCTAAAGGTTTTAAGGGTTGACCCAGCAAGAAATCAGATAGACCTTTCGCTAAGAAGGGTGACGCAGCGCGAGAAGCGGGAGAAAATTCTATTTTGGAAAAGAAGTAGAAGAGCTGAGAGCCTAATTAAAAGCGTATCTCAGAAGCTAAGTATGAGTTTTGAGGAAATCTACAAGCTGATTTCAGAGCCCCTTGAAAAATCATTTGGCGACGTTTATAGTGGGCTTGAGGCTGCTGCGAGGGAGGGGGCTGAGGTTCTAATCAAAGTCGGGATACAAGAAAACCTAGCTAAAGCCCTAGCGGAGGTCGCTAAGGAAAAAATTAGGGTGACGACTGTTAAGGTTAGGGGAATACTTAACATAACATGTAACAAACCTGATGGAGTCCAGAGAATAAAGGAGGCCTTATTAAAGGCTAGGGAGGGGGTCTCTTCAAAGAGGGTGAACGTTAATATACATGTTATTGCCCCGCCAAAATATCAGGTGGAGGTCACCGCCAGAGACTATAAAGAAGCAAATGCCGTTTTAAAGAGGGTTGCGGAGACAGCCATAAACACGATAACGAAGCTTGGCGGACAGGGCACATTTACTCCAGAGAGCGGATAAAAATAATGGTATGGTTGTTGAGAAAATGCATAAAATGTGGGAGATATACGCTTAAGAGGGACGTGTGTCCATATTGTCATGGAGAAGTGCGTATTCCTCATCCAGCTAAATTTTCGCCAGATGATAAGTATGCCCTATATAAAGGAATGTTAAGGAGTAAAACCACCGATGAAAAAGACAATAATACTAGAAAAGGAGGAAATCGAGCTTAAAAACCCGGTTCTAATAGAGGGGTTACCAGGCTTAGGCATGGTTGGTAGAATAGCTGTAAAATATTTGATAAAACAGTTAAGGGCGAAGAAACTTGCCGAGTTATATTCGCCATACTTCGCCTACTTCGTCCTTGTAGACAAAGAGGGAACTACAACACTACTTAAAAATGAATTTTATTATTGGAGAAACGATTATGGAGATAATGACCTGATACTCCTGACTGGCGACTCACAAGCACAAACCATTGAGGGACAATATGAAGTTGCGGACACAATACTTGAATATGCAAAGAAAAAGAATGTTAAAACTATTATAACCGTTGGCGGCTACAGAAAGGATGTTATAAGCACACCGCAGGTCTTTGCCTCAGCCACAAACTCAGAGATTCTTAGAAGAGCCCTAGAAGCTGGATCATTAAGTAGTCCCCCGGGAAACCCGATTATCGGAGTGGCTGGTTTACTTATAGGTCTAGCTAAATTTAGGGGTATTGAGGGAATATGCCTCCTCAGCGAGACGCCCGGCTACATGCCTGATCCAAGAGCCGCAAAAAGCGCGTTAATCATTATTACTAAAATTTTAAACTTAAGGTTGGATTTAACGGATCTTGACAAAGAAATAGAGAGAATAGCTAAAATTGAGGAGGAGCTACGGAGGGTAGAAGAACTCAGAGCTATTGAGGAGGATGTTATGAAAAGAGAAAAGAGAAAAGTGTCTTATATAGGATAAAAACTATACTATGAAACTTTGGTTTCCCCTCAAATGCGCCTGTAATGCTTTCTTAAATTCTTCAAGATCCCTGATCGTATGGTTGATCATGCTTATATGCAGATTTACGGATTCATATAACTCATCTTCTGAGTCCACCTCGAGAAGATCGCTCTCAATCTGCTCAATCATTAGCTGTGTTAATTCATTCCTCCTAGGGACAGATTTAAGTGAACCCAAGATTCTCTTTCTCATTTCGCCAACCCGCGGCTTCGGTAAATTCCCCTTAATGACTTGGTCTGCAATGCTATTTATTACGACCTCATCTGACAGAGATACGCTTTTTCTTGAAGCCACATCGCCCTTGGGCGTTAAAAATATCACTAATGGAACACTATTAACATTATAAAGCTCCATTAGTTCAACATTCTCCGGCTCATCAATATTAATAAGGCGTATATTTAGATCCTTTCTTTCCCTCCGGAGCCTTTTCACTATTGGTAATAAACTCCTCTTGCTTTCATAGAGACTTGAATAAAAATATATTATCTCAACTTTTTTCTTCTTATCCATATATCTCTAAACCCTCTTGGAGGGAATAATCTCATTACACCATTTTACAATCACTCAAAAATAATAAGAGTTTAAAGAAAACGGCAGTCGATTTTATCTCTAATCCCTTTCATGCCTTCTTTGTTATTTCTTTAACGATGCCAGCGGCGATAGTTGTTCCCATATCACGTATAGCGAATCTCCCCAGCTGCGGAATCTCAGAATAATTTTCCATGCATACCGGCCTTACTGGCTCAAATCTAACTAGGGCGGCGTCGCCAGTTTTGAGGAAGGCTGGCTTCTCCTCCACGGTCTGACCAGTCCTCGGATCAATCTTCTTTAATAGCTCAGCGAACTTAACAGCAATCTGTGCCGTGTGAATGTGCATTACAGGCGTGTAACCAGCAGCTATGGCTGTTGGATGGTATATGACTATTATCTGCCCAATGAACTCCTTTGCCACCGTAGGCGGATTATTTGGATGACCAGCCACGTCTCCCCTCTTTATCTCCTGTTTAGCAATACCCCTGACGTTAAAGCCTATATTATCTCCGGGCTCAGCTCTTGGTATCCTAGTATGATGGGTTTCAATAGACTTTACCTCACCAGTCTTCCCTAAGGGCATTATTATTATTGTATCGCCCTCTTTCAGTACACCAGTCTCAACTCGCCCGACAGGCACCGTCCCAACACCAGTTATTGAATAAACATCCTGTATTGGTATTCTCAAAGGCTTATCAATTGGTTTAGGTGGAACCTCAAAATGATCTAGAGCCTCAATGAGCGTAGGTCCGCTGTACCAGGGCATGTTAGAACTGGGCTTGACAAGATTATCTCCATACCAGCCTGATACTGGTATAAATGGTATTTTATCAACCTTGTAGCCAACAAGTCTCAACATTCTACCAACTTCATTCTTTATTTCCTCATAGCGTTCCTTGCTCCAATTGACTGTTGGATCATCCATCTTGTTAACTAAAACTATAATTTGTCTAACTCCTAGAGTGAAGGCTAGAAAGGCATGCTCCCTCGTCTGTCCTCCTGGACCTATGCCAGCTTCGAACTCGCCCTTCTTAGCTGAGATTACAAGGACGGCGGCGTCCGCTTGGCTTGCGCCCGTTATCATATTCTTAACGAAGTCTCTATGTCCGGGAGCATCTATAATCGTGAAGAAGTATTTTGGCGTCTCAAACTTTAGGTATCGTAGATCTATTGTTAGTCCTCTTTCTCTCTCCTCCTTAAGGTTATCGAGTATCCATGCATATTTAAACGACTCTTTTCCCAGCTTCTTCGCTTCTTCCTCGTACTGCTTGATTGTCCGCTCATCGACTACTCCAGTTAAGTATAAGAAGTGACCCATCGTGGTTGATTTACCATGGTCTACATGCCCAATTACAATTAGGTTTAAATGTGGCTTCTCCGGCTTGCTCATCTATTTATCCTCCATCATCTCCTACTATGGTATCTTAATCTGCTTGATTAATCAATATTTCATTCTATTATTTTAAGTTTACTTTTTCAAATCCTTAATATAGAGAAATGGATTCGTTATATCGTCCTTTAAATCAATATATTTAATCGAAATCTTTCTTTCCGGGCCAATTATTGGTTTTGGCTTTCCCAAGAGCTCAAACCTGAACAATGAGGATTTATACCAGCATATTCCAGGATTCTTATCTACAGGAAAACTTAGTTTTGAAATAAACATTTCATAGTTTGCTGTTTCATAGGATGTCCCATATTTTGAGAAGTCTTTAATAATATCTGTTATCACACAATTCATTTTCAGAAGCATTAGCTCCACACTCTTCCATTTTTTAGGAGAAGCCTCAGCGGTTGAGAGCCCCACGTATCCAACGCCATCCTCATTTAAGCATGCTATTCCCCTAGAAAGAAAGGATTTTAGTCCGCTTAGTGTTTCAAGCGGCTCTGATGAGAAGACATCGAATTTACCAACTAAGTCCTTTGGCAGCGGGTCTGAAACATTATACTGCTGAAACTCTATGTTCAATCCATATTTACCACGTACTTTACTTAAGTATTCTCCGAGCCTCGCATCAATATCTAAAACAAGTATTTTTGAGGGTAACCCGGTTAAGGCTAAAGCTACGCTCAAGAGGTCATCGTCACCTATAAGTATAAACGACTTATCCGTCAAGTCATTATAATAGTGCATTAACGCCACTCTCGATATCACATCGTGCTCACGCATATAACCTTGGAAGAAACTTGCGTCTGGCTGGGGTCTATCTCTAACTATTTGCGAAAACTTCTCAGCAATTTCTTTAAACTCACCATTAAAAGTTATCCCTTTTCTTTCACATACATCACATGTCTCAACTTTAAAATCTAAGACTCTTTTGCCGACTATTTTAAGTCCTTTCTCCGTCAAGTAAATTTTATCATTCTTTACCCCTATAATACCCTCAGAAAACAACCTGTTAATAGCATCTATAAAATCTTTAACAGTAAACCAGCTTGTATCTAAAAGCTCCCAAACACTTTTCTCAGATTCTAGGAGGAGTTTAAGTATTTGAGTTTCTACTCTTTTCATAAAATTCCCTTCTTATAATCTTCTTCTCCACAATATTTGGTTTAAGCTCTTTAACCAACAAATCAAACGCCTTAAGGGCGCATTCGTCTGACCCACAAGTAAATATGTCTAACGCAACATAACTGCATTCAGGCCATGTATGAATGCTCAGATGGGATTCACATAAGATATATGCGGCAGAAACACCATAAGGCTCGAATTGATGAAAAATTGATGAGATAACATGAAGACCGGATTCGGATACAACCCTATCTAGAATGACGCGTAGATCTTCTACCCGCGCAATCTTCCTGGGATCTACTCCCAGGAAGTCGGCGATTATGTGGATGCCCAATTTGAACATCCACCATTTCTCTTTTGGAGGTCTTAGTGGATAGTAGTGTTTTTAGCCAGCCTCGCATAGAGTACTACATACTCCTTATTTTCAGTAATATTAACTGAAATTTTTTATAAACATTTCGGATAGGAAAAATGAAAATAGCTTGGAATCTTAAGATATCAAATTAATTATTTGACTGTTACGGATTTGGCGAGATTGCGCGGTTTATCTGGATCTAATCCCTTTTCAACAGCCATGTAATAGGCAAATAGTTGTAGTGGTATTATAAATGCTATTGGCGAGAAGATCTCTGAGATGGTGCCTGCAATCTCAAAATAGTCGTCTGATAACTGCTTAATTTCTTCGTCGCCTTCCTCGATAACAGATATTATTGAGGCGCCGCGGGTCTTCATCTCCATTATGTTCCCGATAAGGGCCCTTCGAGTTTTATCTCTTGGGCAAATAAATATTACTGGGACACCTGGCTCAATTAGGCTTATTGGACCATGCTTACTCTCACCAGCTGGGAAGGCGAGAGACGGAACATATGCTATCTCCAGAAGCTTTAATCTGCCCTCCAAGGCAGTTGCCGTACTTATTCCCCTGCCAACAAACACGAAGATCCTACTATCCCTATATTTTTTAACAACCTGTTTAACCTTCTCCTCATTCATCATTATAGTCCTCTCAACAATGTCCGGTATACTTTTGAGCTCTTTTTCTAGACTCTTAATTTCTTGGCTACTGAGCTTGCCGCGCAATTTTGCTACCCTTAAGGCCAGCTGCGCTAGCACAAGTAATTGGGCTGTGAATGTTTTTGTTGCGGCAACCCCTATCTCTGGGCCAGACTGCTGCAATATATAGACGCGTGAGATTCTGGTTAATGTCGAGCCGACGACGTTTGTTAGGCCGAGGATTGTTGCCGCCCTATTCCTCGCATAATCAACTGCCGCCAAGGTGTCTGCAGTCTCACCGGACTGACTTACGGCTAGAACTGCGCTGTCAATATTTATGGCCGAGCCGAACTGCTCTACAAATTCTGAGGCTACAACCGGATATGCTGATAGACACGCAAGCTTACTGAGCATGTAGGATGCCGCTATACAGGCATGATAAGATGATCCGCAGGCAACCAGAAAGACGTTTTTGGCTCTATCCAGGAAAGTTGCAATAAGATCTAGATATAAGCCCTGCGGCCTAAGCGCGTTTCTAAGCGCAAGCGGCTGCTCATGAATCTCCTTAAGCATAAAGTGTGGATAACCTTGCTTCTCAGCCATCTCCTCCGTCCACGTGATTATCTCCGGCTCCTTCATCACAATGGCCCAATCATCTAATCTCCGGATTTCATATCCCTCAGGCCATATAACCGCAACTTCGTTATCGTCTAGGATTATGACCTTGTTTATCAGCGGCAGTAGGGCTGGTATATCTGAGGCACAGTACATTGCTCCGCTTCCTATGCCTAGGATAAGTGGGCTTTCTTTTCTGGCGCATATGATTTTGTCTGGCTCAAGGGTCGATATTATGGCTATGGCATACGAACCCTCAAGTCTCTTTAAGGCGCCCTTGGCAGCCTCGATCAATGGAAGCCCACGTTTAAGGTTCTCCTCAATTAAATGTGGTATAACCTCGGTATCCGTCTTAGATCTAAAAACATGCCCAATGTTTTCTAGCTCAGCCTTCAGCTCAGCGAAATTATCAATTATGCCGTTATGAACCACCGCAATCTTTTCCTCACAATCAGTGTGTGGATGGGCATTAATTTTGCTTGGGGCTCCATGCGTCGCCCACCTAGTATGCCCTATGCCAACAGACCCTGGAAGATCATCGAGGTTTAAGAGTTTATGGACATCGTCAATCTTGCCCTGGTCCTTCTTAATATAAATTTTCCCTTCAAAAACCGTAGCCTCGCCAACAGAGTCGTATCCTCTATATTCAAGTCTCTTTAAGGCGCCATGAATTATCTCGGCGGCTCCGGATCCCCTTGTCGCACAACCAAAAATTCCACACATAGGAGGCCAACCATGGCAAATACTCTAGAAAACTATAAGACTTTATGAAGTAATTAAGATTATGTTAAAGTCCATAAGCAAAATTATTTGTACATGGTCTTACAGTCTCTTTTAGGAGCCGGGCGGCCTTGCTCTTCGTGATCGAGCACTTGGAGCCTGAGATTAGTAAGTGGCTTTACCTTGAGTATAAGCATGCATCAAAGATTGTCGGTAAAAGTAGGCTTATGTTCGCAAATGTTAAGAAAACGGGGGACGCTGAGATTCTCTCCGCTTTAGGGATTGTTAAAAGTGAGAGCTTCATTGAAATTTTTGATCAAAAAAGGGTGGTTATTCTCGACCCGAGGGCAAAGGAGAGACTTAAGCCCGAGGATTTTATGGGGAAGGAGGCGACTATTATAGGTGGGATTCTGGGGGATCATCCGCCAAGGGGGAGGACGAGGAAGCTGGTAACCTTAAGGGCTCCTGAAGCTGCTGTCAGGAATATTGGTAGGGGGCAGTTTTCTATTGATGGGGCAGTTTACGTGGCTAGACTGGTTAGTGAAGGAGTTAGGCTTGATGATATACCAGTTAAAAAGGGTTTGCATATAAAAATAAATGAGGCAGCGGAAGTTTATCTGCCCTACATATATCCGCTCAAGGACAGGAAGCCTGTAGTAAGCGAGGAACTACTTGAATACTTAGTCTCAGATGAAATAGTTAGGGATGAGGAGACGCTTTTAAGAGAGGGTTAGTAAGGCCTTATTGGAGTGAGAAGGGTGGCTCATTAGGCCAGATAATCACAGCATTCTTTTGGGGTGCAAACGCTGCCTTTAAGGTGAAAATCTTAAGCCCTTTCTCCACCGAGACCCACAGTAGATTGGCGAATCCCGGATCTACGTCACAGTTAGGCTTTATATACGTGGCATCTGGTCTCTGAACAGAGAACATTAACCCGGCTTCAAATCCATCCTTTAAGAGCTTAAGCATCTCTAATAGTTGGCGTTTACCCCTCAATGTCGGCGCATCTGGAAAGAGAGCGAATCCATCTACAACATGCGTCACACTCTTAACCTCTAAATAAAGGCTATTACCATCATCTACAAGCAGAAAATCAAGCCTAACATTCGAGTCTCCCGGTCTAATGTTCTCTCTTATGATTCTGTAGCCCACCAGACCATTTATTAACTCCTCTTCAATAGCCCCCCTAACCAAGTAATTTGAAAATTGGGCATCTACAATAACTGGAATGTTATTGTTATGGTTAGCTGCTAATATACTATAAGCGCTCTTTCTAGAAGAGGTGCTTTTCACTCTCCTTAAATATAATTTGACGCCTGGATGCAGTGTAGTTGCAAGCCTACCAGAGTTTGGGAGGTGCGCGTGGATTTGCTTACCCTCTACTTCAGCGAGAGCCATGAAGCGATTCAGTCTCCGGATAAATTTTCCTTGGATTAGCTCGAAGTTTATTGGAATTAAAAGCATGGAAGATACCCAAAATAAACATATAGGTGCCTGCGGAAAAATTTAAATTGGCGCGCTTGGCTTCCCCCTAAGTGATAGTTTTATAACGAGGCTTATTGATGAAAGTCTTGGAGAAAGATCTTAAGCATGGACGCATAACGCTTGTCCCAGAGCTCCTTGATGACTTCTGGGTCCTCTATAATATTATTCAGAGGGGAGATGTAGCTTACGCTAGGACGGCCCGTGAGACCCGCTCAGGCGAGAGGTATGAGAGGCCTGAGAAGGGGAGGCGCATATCGCTCGTATTAGGCCTAAAGGTTGAGAAGGTTATTTGGGACAGGAGCCTAAATAGGCTTAGGATTCATGGGATAGTATGTGATGCGCCAGAAGATATTGGGGCCCTAGGCTCCCACCACACATTCAACATAACACTTAACATGCCGGTGACGATAATTAAGGAGAGGTGGCTGGATTATCAGTTGGATCAGATTGAGCGGGCCTCCTCAAGGGGAGCTACACCCTTAATAATAATGGCGATAGATGATGAGGGATACTGCATCGCTATTCTAAGAGGTTTCGGCCCAGACATAGTTGCCGAAGAGAGCATAAGTCTCCCCGGGAAACATATGGAGCAGGAGCGCACAAGAATACTTAATGAGATGTTTAAGTCTGCTTCAAGATCCCTGAAGGATGTTGCCGAGGCTGTGGGAGGAACAATTGTCGTCGTCGGGATAGGCTTCATCAAAAATTATTTTCTAGAGTTTTTAAGGGAGAATATGCCGGATCTTTCCGGGAAGATAATTGATGTGAAAAGTGTGAATAGTTCTGGCAAGGCTGGAATATATGAGGCCCTACGCTCCGGAGTCCTCGCCAAAGCTCTTAAGCATGCTAGAATTATCGAGGAGACTCTTATAGTCGAGGAGGTTTTAAAGCGCCTTAGCATGGGGAGGGGTGATGTTGCCTACGGTTTAAGCAATGTTGAGGAGGCTGCCTCTCTAGGAGCCATCCAAGAACTTCTTATTGTAGATGATCTCTTGAGGGAGACTGGTGACGAAGATATGAGAGCCCTTGAAAATATGATGCGTGAGGTCGAGGCGAAGGGTGGAAGAATAAGGATAATCAGCGTTGAGCATGAAGCTGGAGCTAAACTCAAATCTCTTGGAGGAGTGGCAGCCCTCCTCCGTTTCCCATTAAGCTGATAATATCCTTATCCTCCATAATATCTTCTTATCTTCTCTAAAATCATTTTCTCAGCGTAGGCTGCTAGTCTCCTCAACCTCTCTTCATCTTTTGCCTCAACAGACAATCTTATAAGCGGTTGGGTATTTGAGGCCCTTATAAGGAACCATCCATCCTCAGCAACTATTTTAATACCATCAATTGCCACAATTCTATATCCAAGTGACTTGAATTCTTCAAAGAGATCATCAATAACCTTAAACTTTGCCTCGTCTGGACAATTATAGTTTTTCGCTGGTATCTGTGGATATTGGGGGATGGAGTCAACTATCTCTGAGAGCCTTCTGCCATCTTCAGATATGGCTTCGGCCAGCTTAAGCCCCGCGTATATGCCGTCATCGAAGCCGTAAATATCCTTGAAGTAGAAGTGGCCGCTGGTCTCTCCGCCTAGGACTGCATCCTCAGCTCTCATCTTCTCGTGGATATATGTGTGCCCAACGCGGCTTATGATTGGTTTGCCGCCTAGCGCCCTAATGGTCTCTTCAACCACCATGGAGCAGCTAACCTCGTAAACGACCGGCGCCCCCTTATTCCTGCTTAAGTAGTGTCTTATCAGTATTGCTAGAATAATGCTGCTTGGGATAAGCCTACCCCTATCATCGACGAAGACCGCTCTATCTCCATCCCCATCGAAGCCTATGCCAAACTCCACATCATTGTCTAAGACTATGCTCTTAAGCTCCTCAAGGGTTCTACTGTCTGGCTCAGGCGGATGCCTTGTGAAGGAACCGTCTGGCTCACCATAAATTGTGGTGACTCTAGCCCCAGCCCTCTCGAAAACCAGTGGTATAAGTGCTGTGGCGGATCCCCCGCCCGGATCGGCGGCTATTTTAAATCCGCTTCTAATATTCACCCTCTCAGAGACATATTCAATATAATCCTCTATTGCACTTGTGTTAATCCTTATTGAGCCCGGCTTCACTTCCCTAAACTTTGCTTTAAGCACAATGTTCATTAGATCCTCCATACCCATACCCTTACATACAAATCCCCTATCAAGGAGTATTTTGAAGCCATTCCACTCCGGCGGGTTATGTGAAGCTGAGACCATAACGCCTCCATCCGCCCTGTAGAACCTTGTTGCAAAATATAATAGTGGCGTCGTAACGATTCCTATATCCACAATATTTAGCCCCCCGGAAGCCATGCCATGTACAAGCGCCTCACTTAGGGGCCCACTACTTAATCTGACATCCCTACCAACAATAAAGATTCTACCTTCACCACCATATTCAGCTATTGCTCTTCCTATAATCTTGGCAGCTTCCTCATTCAAGTCAACGCCGTAAATACCGCGTATATCATATGCCCTAAAAATATTAGGTGAAATCATTCCGGCTCAACAAAAATATTATTATTGCGGAGATAATTAAGTTTCCTGCTGATAAAATAATATATAAGCCTAGAGGGGGCTTCTTGGAGGAGATAGAGGAGATAGAAGCTTTTGGGGATCCGCTGATAAGAGCCACGCATATCTCAACATTTGAGGTAACGAGGGAATGGCATCTAACTGAGAGAGGAGATTGTATAATAGCTGTCGGCGCGAATAAGGCTGCTAAGGATTTAAATGAGAGATTTAAGGAGATTGCAAGGAGAGCCGACTCTGAAATAATAATTTTTATTGAGATCTGCGGATTAAGGGAGACTATTAAGGCGTATGGCAGCCCAAACCTAACTTTCACCCATCCAACAGATATCGTTGTCAGAAAGAGCAGTTATACATGCGGCAGGACCGTGGCTATAAGGGCTGATAAGGCGGCTCGGGACCTGTCAAGGGATCTTATTAGAGAGCTAAGGCGCTCAAGGGAGCCTGTTAAAATAACATTGCTTGCAAGAGCCTAAGGCACTCATCATTTTACTTGAGCATCTTTTCTAGGTCGCCTAGCGTATAATATCTAACGCCATAGGATAGGGCTCTTCTCCTCGCTTTATCCGATATGTCATTTGAGACGAGCACCGGGATTACTGTTATCCCGAGCTTCTCCTTAAGTAGATGTCTAATATATTCATCAAAATCTTTCTTGGTCTGAGAAACAGCTCTCGGCCCAGCGGGGCTGGATAAATCCTTAACCTGAACAACAAAGACCAAACCTCCCCTTTTGAGTATGAGGTCCTGCACGCGGCTCCCATGCTTCTTCCTAAGCTCGACATTCCAGCCGTAGGCCCTAGCTATCTCAGCAACCTTCTCCTCCAGACCCAAGACAAACACCCAAGAAAATACCATTGTTGAACTTAAAAATGCGCTTAGACCCTTAAAAAAATTATCTTAAGTGATATGCCTCAGATACCCCAGGGGCCTTCATCAAATCGGGTACTGCAGCCCTCCTCATCGGCAAAATATAATTATGCGATCCTAGAAAGATAAATGATTCTGTTTTCATGACCCACCTTTAAGCGCCTTGAGGGTCTCGTTAAGCTCCTCGATAAATCTCAAGAAGTTCTCTTCGGGTATCCTTGCGCCAGCAGCCTGCGGATGACCACCACCGCTCCCACCTAGTCCCGGGGATATTCGGCGCAATATTCTATTCAAGTCAATATCTTTCTCAGAGGTTCTTATACTCATGTCTACGAAGCCTTTCCTTCTTTCGCCGGCAACTCCCACGATTGTGTTGGCTAGCGCTCTAGCATAGATTGCTGCTTTACCAAGCGGAAAGGGTATATCTAGCACGTATGCCACCTCGCCATAAAGGTTGATATGTCCCTTTAATTCGCGGATTATCTCCTCTTCCCTTCTAGCGCTTTCTAGGGCTGACTTAAGAAGCCCCTCATGTGAGCTCGGCGGTAAGCCGAGTGAGAGATGACTTACAATGCTACGTTTGAAGTCATGATTCCTCTTAAGTCCTTCTAACCCCTGAACTAGGACCCCAACCTCAAGGTATACTGCTCTCTTATCCCAATCACGTAACAGCTGGTTTATGACTGGAGTATCATCCACGTAATCGGCTATGGCGCCGCATATGGCAACTCTATCCATGGGCCACGCTAGTTCGCTTTTAAAGAAGCTATAAGTTAGCTCAGACGAGGAGACTCTAATATCATGGAGAACTATCCCGGGAATGGATTCAGCGGAGATTTGCTCCGGCAATGGATGATGATCAATATAAATTAGCCTTCCAGACTCACTTAGATCCGAGAAAACATCCAAGATCTGGGGAAAATTGTTTTCTGAGAGCGCTATATCGCATATTATTACTGTGTCGCCCAAGTTAGCGTTGCCCAAGTCTTCCAGCAGTCCAGACGGATGTGTGAAGAAGACCCTTGCGCCTGGATTAGCAGCAAGGGCTAGCGCCCCGGAGCAAACGCCATCGCCATCACCGTGGGTAAATATCCATTTTGTCATAGCTCTCACAAGAAGATTATTATCTTAGTCTCCTAGTTAACCCTATACTTAGATAGCCGGTTAACTCCGCGAAGGGTGTATCGTATGATGCGCCACGAAGAGAAATTCTATGTTGTGGACGAGGATGACAACGTTATTGGATGCGCCACGAGGAATGAATGTCATAAAAGGGGATTGATACATAGATCTGTTTACGTCATAGTTTTAAACGATAAGGGAGAAATTTTCCTCCAGAAGCGCTCGCTGAAGAAGGACCTCTACCCGGGCTATTATGCCTGTTCCGCAAGCGGACATGTTGAGTACGGCGAGAGCTACGAGAAGGCTGCAAGGAGGGAACTCCTGGAGGAGCTGGGGATAGAGGCGCCATTAAAAGAGATATGCAGGTTTAAGTGTTTTTCAGATGTAGAGCGCGAGATATCAGCTCTATTTATATGTCATTATAATGGACCGCTTAAGCTTAATAGCGAGGAGATTTCTGGTGGAGAGTTTGTGAGTATAAAGGATCTTAGAGAGATCCTTAAGAACGGAGAAAAGAAGTTTGCTTATGGTTCGATCCTAGCACTAAGCGAATTTTTAAGGTATCTGGAAGAGAATAAATTAGATTCTTCCCCTCTTCTCAGCCATTAGCACTCTATATCCGCCTTCTCTGGCTAGAACTATAAAGTTTCCAAAAGTCCTCTCAAAAATATTCTTAAGCTTTTCTCTGCCAATCTTGGATTTAACAACTAATTGGATGGTTGCCCCCTCACACATGTATTCTGAGGCCCCGGTTATAATTGTCTCGACAGTAGACATCCCAGCGCTTATCGGCGGATTTGATAAAATACAATTAAATAGCATTCCTTTAACCGGCTCATAAAGGTTACCGAGCCTAACCTCGGCATTCGCTACATCATTAAGCCTAATATTTCGCTTAGCAAGCTTAACGGCGCGTTCATTAACATCAACCATAATGACATGTAAGTTTGGGTTTAATGCCGCCGCAACTATACCAATCGCGCCATAGCCACATCCAACATCAAGGACATAGCCCTTTTCGGGCAGGATCATATTTTCTATTAGAACTCTAGTTCCAGGATCAATCCGCCTCTTAGAGAAGACGCCGCTTGAAACCCAGAACCTAAAAATTCTCCCACGTAAGTAAGCGCTTATCAGCTTAAGCTCCATTCTGGAGCTTGGTTTTGGAGTAAAATAATGCTCCGCCACCCTTCTCACCAGAGAGCATACCCAATAATTTCATTAGACCCCCGCTTCTCGACACATTTCTATCCAGGAAGCCCTCTATCAAAAACTTATTCTTTTATTGCTCCGAGAATCAGCGTTAATAGAGCCATTCGCACAACCAAGCCGTTCTCAACCTGCTGGAAGTATTTGGCGAAGGGCGTTGAATCGACCTCAACTGAGATTTCATCAACTCGGGGGAGCGGGTGGAGTATTATTAGGCTATCTTTAGCCCTCTTAAGAACATCTAAGTTAATCTTGTATGAGCCTCTAACCTTAGCATACTCGGCAATATCTGGAAACCTCTCCTTTTGTATACGCGTTACGTAGAGGACGTCTACTTCCGGTAGAACACTTTCTATATTTGTGTGTTCAGAGACCTCGATACGCCCTTTTATGTCTTCTAAAACCTCTCTACGTATTCTCAGAGATTCTGGGGAGACTAGGATGAGTTTAACATTGTATAATGATAGTGCGTTGGCAAGGGAGTGGACTGTTCTGCCATATTTTAGGTCGCCCATTAGGGCTATTGTTAAGCCGTCGATCCGCCCCTTCTCCTTAGCAATCGTATATAAGTCTAGAAGGGCTTGTGTCGGATGCTCCTCCGCTCCGGAACCCGCATTTATAACTGGAACCCTAGCGTACTCGGCTGCGAAGCGAGCTGCCCCCTCAGCCGGGTGGCGCAGAACTATCACGTCAGCATATTTCTCGACGACCCGTACAGTATCCGCGAGATTCTCGCCTTTTTTTACAGATGATATTTCCGGCTCACTAAATCCTGCAACTGCCCCGCCGAGTTTATACATTGCCACCTCAAAGCTAAGCCTTGTCCGGGTACTGGGCTCAAAAAATAATGCCGCCATAACCTTACCCTTGAGCATATCAGAGCCGCCCTTAACGAGGGGCTCCATTTCCCCGGCAACTTTAAGAATATAATCTATCTCCTCCCGCGTGAAATCCTTAATTGAGATTATATCTCTTCCAACAAAATCCGCGGCGCTAACCATTCCAAATACACCTAAAGGCAATACTAACATCATTTAATAATTAAGTTTTCATGGGCTTATATAGGGGTAACTATTGCCAGGAAACACATCTTATCTTCCTCATGCAATCATCGCAAAAAAACTTGCTCTTTCTATCGGTTATCCCTATATGCAATGAGAAAAACATTACACAGGATTGTTTTTTGCAGTGTTTTAGGCCGAGTGCGTGTCCTATCTCGTGAATAGCCTCCTTAACGGCTCTCTCTAGAAAGAGGTTTGGGTCCGGGCTCTCGCCATAAAATTCAGGTCTAAGCCTAAAGAGCGATATGATTGCGGCTCTACCTGGACACTGAGCCATACCAAAGATGAAGTTCATACCAGGGGCATATATGTCTACATCCGTTACTCCTAAAACTATGCATTTTATTCCGCTTTCAGATCTTATTTTTAGGGCGCACTTATATATTTCTTCCAGTAATGGCTCCGATAAATATTGTCTTCTAAGGCTATTATAAGCCTCTACAGGTAGCCTCAACGTCTCATTTTGAACCTTGCAGGCTCCTCTTCCGATGACCTCCTCAACGCCAATTCGAATAGATTCTAGAGTCTCCCTTCCAACGCCCTCAAACCCAATTATATAAATCTTCATTCCCAACATCCTATATTACAAACGATTCTCCTGGGTTTGGAGAGACCGCCTCTAAGCCCACCTCGCTTCTGATCCACTCGGCAAATTTCTCGCAGTTTCCCTCTGCGCCATGAATAGTAAAGACTTTCGGTCTTCCCTTCAACATCTTGATAGTCTCCTTAAGCTCCCTAGCACCACAGTGCGATGAAAAGTCGAAGAATGATATTTTAGCCTCAATCTTACGAACCTTTCCATCTATGACGCATCTGCCCTTCTCAAGGAGCTCTCGCCCGGGCGTTCCTGGAACCTGAAATCCAACGAAGAAGATGGCATTTCTGGGTTTTTTCCCAATAATCTGGAGATAGAACGGTGCTGGCCCACCCTTTAGCATTCCGGCCGGAGATATTATCACGCCTGGCTTCTTAGCGATCCTCCGTCTCTCCCTCCACTCATCAACCCAATTAATCATATGCATAGCGTCCATAAAAAGCCTCGGATCCTTAAGATACTCGAGGTAGTTCATTAGTATCCTGCTTGCTTCACGCGCCATTCCATCCATAGCTATTGGATACTCAAAGTGATATGCCGCTAGGACACAGGCTATCTCTTGTGCCCGTCCAACGCTAAATGCTGGAATGAGAACTGTGCCTCCGGATTCAACCACGCTGGTAACTTCATCAACAAACTTTTCCTCCAGTATCCTCCGCTCAGTATGGTCTTCTGTGGCGTATGTGCTCTCGATTATGACGGCATCTAATTCGCCGTAATCTTGATCCGCCCTCGGGAGCAGCCTCGTTTCAATTGTATTAAAGTCGCTTGTATAGAGTAGACGTTTCCCCTCAGCCTCAATTATAACTGATGCTCCCCCGGGAAGGTGACCCGAATTTAGGAGACGGAAGGTTATGTCGCCAACCTTAATCTCTTCTCTATAAGAAACGTTCACGTAGCTTCTAACCATCGAGTTCAGCTCTATATACTCGTAGGGCAGATAGTAGCTGGATAAGTGGATGAAGTCTTTTATGAGGAGAGATGTGAACTCAAGGTTTAGTCTCGTCCCGTAAATTGGTTTCCTCTCGCTTATATGGAATATTGGTATCGCTCCAGTATGATCAAGGTGGCTGTGCGTGGCTATTATCGCGTCAACCTCTTTAGGCGGTATATGCATTGGGAAGCCTGGAGTATGATTAAGCATAACCCCATAATCGAGCAGAACCTGAGCATTGCTTGTTTTCACGGCTATGGCCACCCTACCAACCTCTTTCGCCCCACCCAAAAATTTTATTTCCACTAGATTTTCACCATCATAGCATTAAGCTCAAACTATCATTATTTTGAGGGCGAAAAATATTATTTTTTCGGTTTTGTAATGAGATCACCGTTAAAAATCATAATGTTGGCGTGGATGCCTCTCTCCAAAGATGATTTTATACAGAGTTCTGCCAGTTCAATGCTCCATGAGTTTCCCCCAGTAAGAAATATTATTCTCTCATATTTTGTGGCGGAAATATATTCTAAAATTCTCTCAGCAACATGCTCTATAACTTCATTGCCCGGCGGATAAGCATATTCATACTGATATAATGGGTAGATTTCAGATAGCTCTATCGGTATGATGCTGAAGGGCGGAGAATAGAAGCATATGTGTATGGTGCTCGGATCTAAGCTATGCTTCTTGCACACCAAAGAAACCATCTTTTTAATGTACCTCCGCCTACGGTTCTCCTTTCCCTTCAAATCCGGAATTAGTAGTAGTGTCTTCGCTTCCTTCGGTGGAGTGTACCTCTCCATTAGCCTTCTCCTATAGCGTATTACCTCCGGCCTAATGAAGTCGAGCATTGAGCCGAAAAAGAAGAGGCCTCTCCTCTTAACGACTGGGGTTGCCCTCTCAATATAATCGCTATACTTCTCTGTCTTCTTAAGCGCCTGCAGAAGGGCTGGGTGGCTATGAGCCCTCATCTCAACATACTCCCATAGTCTGCCCTCAAGAATCGCCTGCTTAATCCTCTTGATCTCAGCGAAGCAAACATATAAGTTATGCCGGCTTAACTCAGCCTCTCTTTCAGCCTTCGGCATCTCTAGGAATTCTCTGGGGCTACGCTTTGTGCATACTGGACATGAGCACGGGAGATATCTTAGATTCTCTAGTCGTATTGTGCCATACTCAGTTAAATATCGGTTCTCTCTCGCAAATATAGAGTAAGCGGCAGAATCAAATAGATCGCAACCAAGAGCAACCACGAGGGAAAACATGAATGGGTGCCCCGCACCAAAAAGGTGAAATGGTCTCTCAATGGGCGCGTTCATTTTAGCAGTGAGTATCATATCGACAAGTATATGAAATAAGTATTGCTCCATGATGGGCGTTGGGCTTCCAAGCGCATATATATCAAAGGGAAGGGAGCCCATCTCCCTCGCTGAGAGAGCTATCAAATCTATGTATCGGCCCCCTTGAATCGGCCCAACCCAATTTATATCGTTTCTAGACTTTATAGCCCATAGATCTCTCGCCCTCTTCAAAGTCTCTTCAACGGTGTGCCTCGCGTAGTCCGGCGTAGCATTCCAGCCAGTTGGCAGGTCAAGTATAACGGCTATATCTGAGCCTATATCCTCCTGGTACCTGATAATCTCCTCGTTTGTGATGCTAACCTCGCCATACTCTAGAATCTGATAGGCTCCGGAGTCCGTCATAACTACGCCTGGAAAATCCAGAAGTTTATGGACGCCTTCTTCCCTCGCTTTCTCGCCGAAATGCTTCTTTATAACGTATGCGTTTGTTATAAGAATTTTACAGCCATAATTCTCCCATAATTCTCTTGGGGAGACAGATTCCTTAACTGGATTTATGACCGGCAGGAAGGCTGGGGTCTCAATAGTTCCACTCTTTGTTCTAAGCCTACCAATTCTCGCCAAAAGGTCTCTATCAAGAACCTCAAAGTCAACCATGCTCTCCCACCATGACACTTAATTATATCTTTCCCCTAGTTATTCAATGATTACATGCTTGGTGGCAACAATAATGCGTAACCCCACCCTAGTGAAAATCTATGAGAGGCCGAATTTAAGCGATCCAGTCTTAATTGAGGGACTACCAGGGATAGGGCTCGTCGCAAACATTGCCGTCGCCTTCCTCATAAAGAAACTCAATGCGAAAATTTTCTGCGAGATAAGATCGCCATTCTTCCAAGATGCAGCAATCACCGGCGAGGACGGCTCCATAACATACCCAGTTAACCACCTCTACTACTATAAGGGGAGAGCCGGAGAAAGAGACTTAATACTGCTTTATGGGAACACTCAAGCATTAACTAGCCGTGGGCAATATGAGTTATGTGGACGCATATTAGATGTCACGGAGAGCCTAGGCTGCGGACTCGTAATAACGCTGGGAGGCTATAAGCCCGGAGGATCCGTCACAAAACCAAAAATCTACTTCGCTGCATCCGACCATGAGATGGCTGAGATCGCCAGGAGACTTGGGGCTGAACCACTAAAAATAAGCATTCTCGGCGTCGCCGGGCTCCTAATAGGTCTCTGCAGATTACGCGGCATGAAGGGGCTTTGCCTACTCGCCGAGACGCCTGGAACATACCCAGATAAGGAAGCTGCCATAGAACTCTTAAAAGTCCTATCCAGCATACTGGGATTAAAAGTTGACCTAAGCGAGGTCGGAGACCCAAAGAAACTTATAAGCGTATTATCGCCATTCGATTTCGGCGCCCTCACAAAAAAGAGGGAGGAGAGGACTAGGCCCGAATGGTTTGTCTAAATTATTTTCTTTTATCCAGCCCGAACTTTATATTTACACTTATATAAAAACAAAAAATTTGGTGATGGGATATATTTATTCGCCCTTTGTTTCCCGAAGGAATTGCTCATATATCTTTTGAACCCTCTCTGCGGCTGGCCCGGTTCCCTCCACAACACCATCCTGCGTCACTTTGATCCTATCCATAACCCATATAAAACCCTCTTTCTCATAGAGCCTAACCATCCTCGGGAAGACCCTCTCTAATCTCTCAGCTAAACCCTTGAGATCAAAAGGCTTCTCCACAGAGAAGATCTCCGCCACCCTACTCCCACTAATTATAATCTTTGGTATTATCCTCCCCTTTTCATCCTTTGCATCTGATAGGCACAAGCTTAAGCTGCTTGGATCTATTCCAGTAAGAACACCAGAATATATTTTTCCATCAACAGTCACAACGCTAACAGTCTTATCAACCAATAAACCAACTTCTGTTATGAACCTTCTCTCAGCAGACGACATAAGACTTCTCCCTTAATTAGCCCCTAATATTATCGCATTTGACACTTATTTCTTTATTGGATTTAACTTGTATTTAATCTGCTGTTCCAAAATGAGTATTGTGTTGGGCGGAACATCCTCATAGACAACAACATTCGGCCCAATCCAGCAGTTACAGCCAATCGTTACGCCCGGCATGAATAGGGCTCCCACGCCAGTCGACACATTATCCCCCATAACGACGCCCATCTTAACCCTACCACTATCAACAACCTCGCCCTTAACCCTCATCTTAACGGTCTTCCTATCAAAGCGGAGGTTTGCCGATATTGATCCGGCTCCAAGATTACAGTTTTCGCCTATAATACTATCGCCTATATAAGATAGGTGGCCCACATGAACATTATCCATTAATATACTATTCTTAACCTCACATGCATTTCCAACCCTAACGTTTCTGCCTATACTAGTGTAGGGGCGTATATAGCAGTTTGGCCCAATCTCACTTCCACAGCCAATAAAAACGGGCCCTTCAACATATGATCCGGAGCGGATTAAGGCGCCCTCACCAACGAAGACAGGACCCTTAATTCGAGCCCCTTCCTCCACCTCCCCAAGGATGGACGGCTTGATCTGACAAAGTATACGCGCATTAGCCTCCAAAAGATCCCAGGGTCTTCCAATATCAAGCCACTTCTCTCCAGACATCTCTACGACTGAGACCCTTCTATTCTCATTAACCATTAGCCGGATAGAATATGTTATCTCTAGCTCGCCCCTCTCCGTCACTCTTGTCCGCCCAATATAATCGAAAATGTCAGGCGAAAAAGCATAGATGCCAGCGTTAACCAGATTGCTGGGAATATCCGTCGCTGGTTTCTCCATTATGTCGATTAGCTCCTCATCCTTTACTTTAAGAACCCCGAACTCCTCAGGTCTACTAACCCTAACCGCCGCCAGCACAACAGCTGAGCCGCCCATGTTAAATTTATCCATGACTAATTTTATCGCATCTGGAGATACCAGAATATCGCCATTAACGGCTAAGAAGGGACCATTAACATACTCTCTGGCAGAGAGTATTGCGCCAGCAGTGCCAGAAATCTCCTTCTGATAAATATACTCTATCTTGGCACCATATCCAGAGCCATCACCAAAATATTCTCTAATAGCATCCGCCCCATAATTCACGACAATTAAGATCTCTTCTATTCCAGACTCCTTAAGCGCATTTATAAGGTACTCTAGAATTGGCTTCCCAGCCACCGGTATCATGTGCTTCGGTCTAGTATACGTTAGGGGCCTAAGTCTCTGCCCTTCACCAGCAGCCAATATAACAGCCTTCATTACGCCCACTTTTCAGGCAACTCTAACACGTCTCTCCACCAAAAATCTTCAGCACTAACTTAGCGACCCTCCTCCCAAACTCCCTGCAGGTCTCTTTGTCCTCATCGCTCTCAGGCGCCCCGACGATCGCCAACCCATAGTGCTTATCCTCCGGATTGCCCTGAACTATCATTCCATGAATTAGCAGGGCTTCAATTATAGAGAGCAGCGTGGTCTCCGCGCCAGTTGCCGTTCCACCAGAAGTCGTGAATGCCGCTCCGACCTTTCCTTCAAGCTTGCCATGTATCTCAACACTTTTATCTAGGAGGGCCTTAACCTTAGCGCTCATTAGGCCAAAGTATGTTGGGGAGCCAATAATTATCCCATCAGCGCCCAAGAGATCATTCAAACTTGTCTCATCAACCCTCTTCACCACGCAATTTACGCCCCCAACTGCTCTAACGCCCTCGGCCACCAGATAGGCAACCTTCTCGGTATTACCAGTCCTAGAATCATAAACTATAAGCACGCGAACCAAGTTTAACCACCAACCTGATCGTCTAAACCTTTTATTTGTTAACTGACCCTTATAATTCTTAGGATTCTAGGTTTCAGCGACATCAAAATCATCTTTGCTGAACATAATATGGCTTCTTAACGTACTTATATGCCTCCATAGATGCAACTATCGCCTGGCCTATAGCAGACCCAATCTGTTTTATTGGATGTGTAGTTACATCTCCGGCAGCATAAATCCCTGGCACATTGGTTCTCTGAAGGGCATCGACAATTATGTAGCCCTCTTCATCAACCTTTATTCCAGACGTCTTCGCGAACTCGCTGTTAGGAACCTCTCCAATCAGGACGAAGACCCCATCAACATCCAATGTGAGGGTCTCCCCAGTCTCAATATTACTAAGAATAACACCTCTAACCCTATTATCCCCAACTATCTCCTTAACCTCACTACTCCATAAAACTTTGATTCCTCTCCTAGAGATCTCCCTAACATAAATCTCTTCGGCCCTAAGCTGTCTCCTCCTATGCGCCAAATAGACCTTCGCTCCAAGATCTGATAAGTATAGAGCTGATGTAACCGCGGCATTCCCTCCACCAACAACCAGAACCTCTAGGTTCTTAAAGAGGGGGCCATCGCAAATGGCACAGTAGCTGACACCCCTCCCCTCAAACTCCTTCTCTCCAGGAACGCCGAGTTTCCTGTGGCGTGAGCCGGAGGCAATTATGATGGACTCCGCTGGGTAAGTTCCCCCATCAGTCTTAACAGTCCTCTCATTACCACTAAGATCTATTTCAGTAGCCTCCACAAACTCCTGTATTTTGGCGCCAAATTTAACACATTGGCTAACCAACCTCTCCGCCAACTCCTGACCACTAATGCCATTGGGAAAACCAGGATAATTTTCTATCAATGGTATTTCATTCAACGTCCCTCCAGTCTGCCCCTTCTCCAAAATTAGAGTTTTAAGCCCGCTCCTAGCACCATAAATCCCGGCGGTCAAACCAGCTGGCCCCGCCCCAATTATTATCAGATCCCATCTCTCCAGACCTAACCCCTCACTCAAAGAAAAATTACCCCTAAGATATTAAAGCAATTATGTAGAGAAAAATTAATAATATTTTTCCAAACCACTATAAAGCTCTATCAACCAGAAAACAGGAAAAACTCCGTGAAAAAAGAAAAAATATGCTCCTTTAACCCAAAATTCTAATTTATGGCGCTAAATTCATCTTAAAAGACAAACTTTAGTAAAACTTATATTCTTCGTTTCTTCTTATAAAAACAAGAATTATTTGGTATCGAGGGGGTTAATATGGCTTATCTAGCTCAGACTGCATCGGGGCAACCAATATTAATATTGAAGGAGGGAACTGCCAGAAGTAGGGGGAGAGAGGCCCAAAGAAATAATATCACGGCAGCTAGGATTATCGCCGAGGCTATAAGAACAACACTCGGTCCGCGTGGAATGGATAAGATGCTTGTTGATAGCTTGGGCGACATAACTATAACAAATGACGGGGCGACAATCCTCAAGGAGGTTGAGGTTGAGCATCCTGCTGCTAAAATGATGGTTGAGGTCGCTAAGGCGCAAGACAACATGGTTGGGGATGGAACAACAACCGTGGTCGTGTTAGCCGGCGAGCTACTAAAGAAGGCTGAGGAACTCCTTGACCAAAACGTCCACCCGACAGTCATAGTTAGCGGTTTCAGAAGGGCTGTACAGAAGGCAATAGAAATTCTTGACAATATAGGCATACCCGTAAACATAGATGACAGAGAAACTATGAAGAAGGTTGCGATAACCTCAATGGGCAGCAAGGCCGTCGGCATTGCCAGGGAATATTTTGCAGAGATAGCAATCGATGCTGTTAAACAGATTGCTGAGAAGCGTGGCGACAAGTGGATCGCCGACATCGATAACATACAGATAATAAAGAAGGAGGGGGAAAGTCTACGCGATACACAGCTCGTCAAGGGCATAATACTTGACAAGGAAGTTGTTCACGCTGGCATGCCTAAGCGTGTAGAAAAAGCCAAAATAGCTCTGCTTAACTGTCCACTTGAGATTGAGAAGACCGAGATAAGCGCTGAGATAAGGATAAGGGATCCGCTTCAGATGAAGGCCTTCCTAGAGAAGGAGACCGAGATGCTCAAAAGCATGGTTGAGAAGATTGCGATGGCTGGCGCTAATGTGGTTATTTGTCAGAAGGGTATTGATGATATGGCCCAGCACTTCCTAGCTAAGGAGGGAATTCTCGCGGTGAGGAGGGCTAAAGAGTCAGACATGGAGAAGCTGGCTAGAGCCACTGGTGGGCGTATTGTTACTAATCTTGAGGATCTTAAGCCTGAGGACCTCGGATACGCTGAGCTCGTTGAGGAGCGTAAGATAGGCGAAGACAAAATGGTATTCATAGAAGGATGCAAGGATCCACGCTCAGTATCAATAATTATACGCGCTGGTCTAGAGCGCATGGTTGAAGAAGCTGAGAGAGCAATGCATGATGCCCTCTCAGTAGTCTCAGATGTAATAGAGAGGCCTAAGATTGTCCCCGGTGGTGGAGCCATAGAGACTGAGCTCGCAAAGGAGCTACGTAAGTATGCCGCTCAGATTGGCGGTAGGGAGCAGCTTGCTATAGAATCTTTTGCCGAGGCTCTTGAAATTATTCCAAAGACTCTTGCGGAAAACGCTGGTCTAGAGCCTATAGATATAATGGTTGAGCTGAAGGCGGCCCATGAGAAGCCTGATGGATTCGCCTATGGTGTTGACGTATTCAGCGGAAAAGTCGTCAATATGCTTGAGAAGGGCGTCATAGAGCCATTAATTGTGAAGGAGCAGGCTATTAAATCTGCCGCCGAGGTAGCCTCAATGATCCTTAGGATAGATGATGTCATCGCCGCATCCAAGCCTAAAGAGGAGAAAGAGAAGGGCGGAAAGAAAGAGGAAGAGGAGGAGTATAAGACCCCCGAGTTCGACTAACCTTTTGAAGAAACAGAAATATTTTTCAACAATTTTCTAAATTTTTATTTTTTGGTGCGTTTTAATGTCTGAGATACGGGAGATACCATCAGGTTTACACCGTTTTGAGAGAGTTGGCGCACACACTCATATTAAGGGTTTAGGTTTAAATGAAAACCTCAGAGCAGTTAGAATAAAAGATGGAATGGTTGGCCAAGAGAAAGCCCGTGAGGCAGCCGGATTAATAGTTCAGATGATTAAAGAGGGCAAACTAAGTGGAAGAACAATCATTCTGGCCGGCCCCCCTGGAACTGGAAAGACCGCTATAGCTATGGCTATAGCAAAAGAGCTTGGACCGAACGTTCCATTTATACAGATGAGCGGCAGCGAAATATACAGCAGTGAAAAGAAGAAGACCGAAGTCTTAATTGAGGCAATGCGAAAGGCTATCGGTGTCGAGATACATGAGCTTAGGAAGGTCTATGAGGGTGAGATCACAAACCTCGAGATAAAGACTGCGCCACATCCATATAACCCCTATCAGAGGGTTCCTGAAAGCGTTAGACTAACTCTAAAGACGACTAAGGAGGAGAAGACCCTTGAGGCAGGAGCCTCAATTGCACAGCAGATAATTGCGCAAGGCGTGACGGAAGGCTGCGTAATACAAATAGATGCCGAGACTGGAAGAGTTGTGAACTTGGGCTTAAGTATGGAGAGCAGCAAGGCTAAAATATATGAGATTGATGCGCGTGAGAAGGTTCCGAGACCCCAAGGTTCGGTTCTTAAGGAAAAGGAGTTTGTATATACTTTGACGTTAGATGACCTAGATAAGATGCATGCTAGGAGTAAAAGCGGCAGTCTCTTCTCGCTTCTCTTCGGCTTCAGCGAGTCTAGGGAAATAGATAGTGAAGTTAGAGCTACTGTTGACGAGATGGTTAAGAAGATGGTTGACGAAGGAAGGGCCTTCATACATCCAGGCGTCCTCTTTATAGATGATAGCCACCTCCTAGATTTAGAAGCATTCAGCTTCCTCGGAAGAGCCTTAGAAAGTGAACTCGTTCCAATAATTATCCTTGCGACAAACCGAGGAATAACAACGATACGGGGGACGGATGTTAAGAGCCCCATGGGTTTCCCATTAGACCTTTTAGATAGAGCTGTTATAATAGCGACGCATGAGTATAGCCCAGAAGACATAAAGGATATCCTTCGGATTAGGGCTGAAGAAGAGAAGATAAAGATTGACGAGAAAGCTATTGAAAAGTTAACTGAGGTGGGATCAACATCATCGCTAAGATACGCTGTTCAATTACTAAGCCTGGCTGCACAAAACTCAAAGCTCATGAAAAGGGATACAGTAACCATTGAGGATATCGAGAGAGTTCAGGCATTATTCATGGATATTAATCAGGCCGTGGACCACTTGAAGAGATACGAAATGAAAATGCTATACTACTAAACTAACTTAAAATTAACTTTTGGCCAACATTTCTAAGCCATTTAAAGTAGGCTTCATCATAATTGTCGCTTGTGAGAATATATTCTCTGACAAACTCCACGTGCATTCTCGCAAGAGTTGTAACCCTCTCATCACTAATATCGAGCTTTCTTTTATCAGTTATTATGAACTCTCGAATTAAAACCTCTAATGGCATAAAACAGTATGGCGTAAAAACATATCGCAAAAATGCCTTAATTCCAAACTTCCTCATCCTTTTTATGATCTCCCTAGCGGGGTAATCTGATAAGCATACAGTTTTTCGGCCTTCACCGATTTTAATCCAGGTCTTAAATATATAGTCACTTTCCTCGTTAACCGAGCTAGAAATATTATTTATTATCCTAGACACTACATTTCGCCACTCTTCAACATCAACTCTCCCAGTAACATTAGTTCTCAAAATCAACTTAGCCACATCTTCAGCATCTTTTACAGACAAGTTCTCGGAAAAGATGCTCCTATAGCATATAATTTTTAAGCTCGGCTTTCTTAATCTCAATCCTCTTATCGTCAGAAGAATAGGCTTAAATCTGTATTCCCACGAATTTAATGATTCCCGCAGATTGCTGATCTTCTGAACAGTTTCCATAAATTGCTCGTAGGGAGCCCCCAACGCCAGCTCATCAACCAGCCAATTTAATTCGCGTGGAGCATGAAGATATAGAATATCAAAGTCCACACTTTTTAAGAGGGTGGCTGCCCTCTCATAAGCAGCTCTCAAGTTATGAGGCAAAAACCATAATTCAAATTCGTTGGGCATAAACAAAAGCAGAGACAGAAAATTAAAATAATAAAAATTTTATGTAATACGTTTAGAATAGAATTAAACTATTGCTTTTAATCAAATTCTTTACTTTCTGGCCCGCCCTCCTTAGGCGTCTTTGGCATCTTTGTCTTTCCAGCAGCTATGACGTCATCTATCTTCAATATCATTGTCGCAGCCTCAACGGCGGATTTAATGATCTGCTTCTTAACCACAAGCGGCTCATATACGTCTAGCTCCCGCATATCTTTAACCTTGCCGCTGAATACATCAACACCAGCCCATGTTTCACCTTTCTCATGTCTCGCCCTCAACTCTGAGATTATATCTATTGGATCTAGGCCCGCATTCTCTGCCAAAGCTGTCGGTATTATCTCTACCGCATCCGCAAATGCCTGCGCTGCCAGCTGCTCCCTACCCGAGAGACTATTAGCGTAATCTCTTATAGCCCTAGCAACTTCTACTTCAGGCGCACCACCACCAGCTAAAACTTTCGGCTCCTGAACAACATCCCTAATAACGCAGAGCGCATCATGTATTGAGCGTTCAGCTTCATCGACAACCCGCTCACTCCCACCCCTTATCAGTATCGCCACCGACTTCGGGTTCTTGCATCCTTCTATGAATACCATTTTGTCTTCGCCTATCTTACGCTCCTCAACGAGCTCAGCGTATCCGAGGTCCTCAGGCTTAAGATCCTCAAGATTAGTAACAATACGCCCACCAGTAGCCTTAGCAAGCTTCTCCATATCAGACTTCTTTGCCCTTCTGACGGCCAGTATACTTTTCCTAGCTAGGAAGTGCTGGGCCATATCATCAATACCCTTCTGACAAATAACCACATTAGCGCCAGCCATCGCAATCTTCTCAACCATTTCGCGCAGCATATTCTCCTCCTCGCGTAGGAAGGCTTCCATCTGCTCCGGCGTCTCAATATTTATCTTTGCATCAAACTCTGTCTTCTCGATCTCAAGCGGGCAGTCGAGTAATGCTATCTTAGCATTTATTACGCGTTTAGGCATGCCCGGATGAACAACTTCTTTATCGAGGACTATGCCCTTAATTAGCTTTGTGTCCGCTATTGATTCGCCAGGTTTCTTCTGAACTAGGATATCATCTAAGTCAGCCTTGTATTTATCACCGATCTTCTGAGCCACATGTAATATAGCTTCAACGGAAATATCAGCTAAGTAATCCTTGTTCTCTGAAACCAGCTTACTCGCCATTGCAGTCATGGCTATCTTCTTAAGAATCTCTTTATCTGTGGGATTTACTGAAATAGCTATTTTCTCTAAAATCTCAAGGGCCTTCTCGGCAGCTTTCCTATAACCATCAATAATTACTGTTGGATGAACATTCTTATTTAGCAGGTCCTCAGCCTTCGTTAGTAGCTCGCCAGCTAACACGACCACTGATGTTGTTCCATCCCCAACTTCCTTGTCTTGCGCCTTAGCGACCTCAACCATCATTTTAGCAGCAGGATGCTCAACCTCAACCTCATCAAGAATCGTCTTACCGTCATTTGTTATAGTTATGTCGCCCAAGCTATCAACAAGCATCTTATCCATTCCACGCGGACCGAGAGAGGTCTTAACAGTTTCAGCTATTATTCTTGCCGCCATAATGTTGTTATGCTGGGCTTCTCTACCCCTAGACCTAGTGGAGCCCTCCTTTAATATTAGGACTGGAATACCGCCAGACGCCATAGAAACACCCCACTATATATTATAATTGTATTCTTTTGGTATTATTGATTTACGCCGAATTTATATACTTTTCGTTCATTAAGAGTTATCCGAGGGCTGCTAAAAGTCTAGTGGCAGAACAACAATGCTATAATTGCGGCTCAGCAGACAAAGTGTTTTAGGGCATTTAGAATGGTATTATACGGAGCGGAAAAACGTAATTGAAGAGCAGAGATTATGGAGGGGCCCTTTTAGTTAGATCCCCTCATTTATAATGATCCTTCTAAGACAATCTTCACAAAACCCATCCTTGTCTAATGTCTTATTCTCAAGCAGCCCTTCGTACATTAAGTCTATGGGCTTGCCGTGGTGTCTCAGCCCTCTACTATGCCCTAGCCCATGCGCGGTAACCATGATGGCAGATTCGCCCTCTATAGCAAAGAGGGAGACTATGCCAACATCTGTTGATACATAGTCGTGCACCAGATTAGCTATATATCTTATTCCCCTAGATCCAAGCCTAGAGCATATAGCTATCACGGGATCCACAGTTACGGCCAATAAAAGATCTTTTATTTTTATCGCCATTCGAAATCTCTTAATTTTATCAAGCAAGTTATTGAAGATAAAAGCCTCGTAGGATGCTCCCTTAATCTTCACCTTCATATCATGCCTTATAATGGCGTTGCCAAGATATTTAACCTCGTCCCATACACCCTCAGGAAAATATTCTAGAGCTCTCCAAACAATCTCGAGAAGATCCTCTTTACTCACTTTATTAATGGCCAGCATACCAATTGAGGGCAATATTAACCCCTCTCAGTCCCCAATAAATTTATGAGTGGAAAAGCCCTATAAAGATATTTCATTACTGAGGAAATCGCATGAGATTTGAGATAATTTTACTCAGCATCATCCAATGCTTAACTGAGTGGTTTCCAATCTCTAGCACTGGACACCTAAAACTGGCTGAAATGATCTTCGGACTACGATTACCATTACTCTTCGATGTCACATTACATACGGGCACATTAGCAGTTACAATGTTCTTCTTCAGAAGAGATATAGAAAAAATATTAAGGGCGCTTATAAAACTTGACCTCTCCAAGTCTGATGAAGGCATTATCCTTCAAAGAATCATCATTGGAACAGTATTCACGTCCATCACGGGCTTCATTATGATGGCGCTTGAACCCCTTTTTCATGAGATTAAAATGATAGGAATTTTATTCCTGCTCTCTGGACTGATCACGTACTTATCAAAGATGAAGACCCCTAAAAAACATTACATAAACTTTAAAGAGGCAGCTATTATTGGCTCGGTACAAGGCTTTTCTATATTACCAGGTTTATCCAGAAGCGGTCTCACAATATCTATAGCATTAATATTTGGTGTAGAGCCTAAAGAGGCCTTCAGATTCTCCTTTCTACTCTCAATCCCGGCTGTGCTCGGCGGGCTAATAATAACATCAGTGACACAATATAACATTCTTTATAAAGCCGGGCTAGAGCTTGAAGATATGTTTTTTGGAGCTTTTATATCAGCGCTCTTAGGCTACTTCTCACTAAAAATTTTAAGAAAAACCCTTAAGCATTTCCATAACTTCGCCTTCTACCCAATTTTTCTCAGCTTCCTGCTCCTCCTACTAGGAGGATCATAAGAGAGACTCCCTTTTTATGCATATTTTTGATCTAAAAAGATTTAAATATTACATAAAAACACAATTATTAACAATCATGGTGAAAATCATTGACATCAAAGAATAATACCATCCCAATAAAATTCCGCATACGGCTGGTTAACATCTCAGATCTTAAGTCTCATGAAAGCACGGATAGTATCAAGTTAAAATCCCTCAAGGATGAAATATTTTCTGATGGTGTTCTTAAAAGACCCATAGTGATAGATGATAAAACAAAGGTTATAATTGATGGGCACCACAGAGTGGAAGCCCTGCGTCTCCTAGGCTGCACAAGAATACCTGCCTGTTGTGTAGACTATACATGCAACAAAATAGGCTTAAAATCAAATTTAGAAAATATAGAGATAACAAAGGACAAAGTTATTGGAGCCGCCTTAAATAATTGTCCATTCGGTCCTAAATCGACATGGCATTACATTAAGTTTGAAAATGGCATAAGGCATATATCATGTATACAAAAAAGAGTTGATATGCCGCTCGAACCACTCAAATAAAAATTTTAACTCAAATGATCTCATAATAGCGAGGAGGGGAGGAGCTCACGAGGAAACCAAAAATAAAATAACACTATTACAACCTTGATTCCCCTTGGCCCCTCCCCTCAGTAAGAAGAAAGGGAAGAATGAGAGATAAAAACTTTACTCTCATTCGAATATCGATCAATCATACGTTAAAAGTTTTAGATAAGGGGACTTTAGGCTGGTTGAAAGCAACCTTTTTCTTTAGGCTTTTTTGCCTCCATCAATTTTCTTCTGGCTTTTCTTTAGTCTAAATTTTTTGATAATTAAATTTAAGTTTTTGTATATCCAATATTTTTGTAGCGGCATGCATACCGCATCCATACATTATCATTGACTCAAGCACTTTGAGGTGATTTATACTTGAAGTATGTTAGAAAGAGGGATGGAAGGCTCGAGCCCTTCGATCAGGAACGTATAACTAATGCTATATGGAGAGCTGCTAAGGCTGTTGGCGGCAAAGATAAGGAGCTTGCAAGACGCTTAAGCGATAAGGTTGTTGAAGAGCTTAAGAGGCGATTCGGCGAGGATGGTGTGCCCACAGTTGAGGAGATTCAGGATGTTATCGAGAAGGTTCTTATAGAGAATGGGCATGCTAAAACTGCTAAGGCTTTCATATTATATCGGAAGCAACACCAAGATCTAAGGGAGCTGGCCGAGATACTTAGCTCCACGGAGCTTGTTGAGCAATACCTCAACCTAGAAGACTGGTATGTCCGCGAAAACTCAAATATGAGCTTCTCGCTTCAAGGATTAAATAATTATTTGACGACGAAGGTTATAGAAAAATACTGGACAAATAGGATATATCCGCCAAATATTGCCGAGGCCCATCGATCCGGCGATATTCACATACATGACCTTGGAGTATTAGGGCCATATTGCGTTGGATGGGATTTAAAAGAATTGCTTCTCTCGGGATTTGGCGGAGTGCCCGGCAAAATTGAGAGTAAGCCTGCAAGACACTTTAGGACCGCCCTTGGCCAAGTTGTGAACTTCTTCTATACATTGCAGGGCGAGGCTGCGGGGGCACAAGCATTCAGCAACTTTGACACTCTGCTAGCACCCTTCATCCGCTATGATAGTTTAGATTATGGAGAAGTAAAGCAGGCGCTCCAAGAATTCATATTTAATATAAATGTTCCCACGAGGGTTGGTTTCCAGACGCCCTTCACAAACATAACACTTGACCTAAAGGTTCCAGAGTTCATGAGGGATGAACCGGTAGTTTATGGTGGTAAGCTGGTTGATGACACATATGGCGAGATGCTGGATGAAATAGGCATGTTTAACATGGCTCTGGCTGAGGTTATGGCTGAGGGGGACGCTCGGGGGAGAGTCTTTACATTTCCAATACCAACATATAACATAACTAAGGATTTCGATTGGGACTCGCCGATCTCACAGAAAATATTTGAGTTGACTGCCAAGTATGGCGTGCCCTACTTTTCAAACTTTGTGAATAGCGATATGAGGCCAGAGGATGTTCGGTCAATGTGCTGCCGCTTAAGAATTGATAATAGAGAACTGCGTAAGCGCGGTGGGGGCTTCTTCGGCGCCTATCCGCTCACGGGCTCAATTGGAGTTGTCACGTTAAATCTACCTAGAATCGGATATTTAGCGAGAGACGAGGACAGATTCTTTGAGAAACTCAGTGAGTTAATGGACTTGGCTAAGGATAGCCTAGAGATAAAGCGCAAGGTTCTTGAGAGGTTTACTGAGAGAGGACTATATCCATACTCAAAACACTATCTGCGTTTCATTAAGGAGAGCTTTGGCGCATATTGGAAAAATCACTTCTCGACAATTGGCATAATAGGCATGAACGAGGCGCTCCTAAACATGTTTGGCCATGGAATTGAGACAGAAGAGGGCTTAAAGTTCGCGATTAAGACGCTGATGTTCATGCGCAAAAAACTTTTAGAGTATCAGGAGGAAACTGGCAACCTTTATAATTTAGAGGCTACACCAGCCGAGGGGGCATCATATAGGCTTGCGAGACTAGATAAGAAGAAGTATCCAGACATAATAGTTGCTAATGAAAAGTATCTTTCTAGGGGCGCCGAACCATTCTACACGAACTCAACCAATCTACCAGTAGACTACGGGGGTGATCTCTTTGAGGCCCTTGAACATCAGGATAAACTCCAGCCGCTCTACACTGGCGGCACGGTTTTTCATATATTTCTAGGAGAAAGAATCTACTCTTGGGAGAACGCGGCAATACTCGTTAAAAAGGTGGCATATAATTATCGTATACCGTATTTCACTTTAACACCGACCTTCAGTATATGTCCAACACATGGCTATATAGGTGGCGAGCATAAAGTTTGCCCGAAATGCGGAGCTAAATGTGAAGTATACTCAAGGGTAGTTGGCTACTTAAGACCGGTGGACCAATGGAACGATGGAAAGCAGTCAGAATTTAGGATAAGGAAAACGTTTGATAGGGCTGTAGCTCTGGCTGTCCAGGAAATATCTGCATGACTTTAAGAGAAAGTTGAATAGAGGATTTTTGTGGGGCCTATCTAAGCTTGAAGTTCAGCGGTATACAGAAGACAAGCTTAATTGATTTTCCTGGAAGAATATCCAGCGTCTTATTTACACCTGGCTGCAACCTCCGCTGTCCTTACTGTCAAAATTGGAGGATAGTAGTTAATCCCCAAGGCCCATTCATACTGGAGGACGAGATATTAAGTATACTTGAAAAGCGGAAAAAATTCATCGACTCTGTTGTGATAACTGGTGGGGAACCTCTAATACATTGGGATACACCATCATTTATTAGAAGACTAAAGAAGAAAGGATTTGTCGTAAAGCTCGATACAAATGGCTTTTTCCCAGAGAAACTCAAAGAAAGCCTAGACCATGTTGATTACATAGCAGTAGATATTAAAACCTCGCCTAAAAAGTATCATCTGCTTGGGACTGAGAATATTGAGCCACTACTTAAAACGATCAAGGCCCTCAAGGAAAGCAGTGTTGACTATGAGTTTAGATGTACAGTTGTACCAGAAATAGTTGAGGAGGAAGACATATATGAGATTGGGGAGCTCATAAAAGGAGCAAAACGCTTCGTATTCCAGCAGTTTATACCAGATGACGCAATGCATGAAAAATTCAGAAAAATGAAACCATATACAGAGAACACAATCAAGCAATTCTCAAAAATAATAGAAAAATACGTAAAAGAAATTATTTTGAGAATTTAATTGAAAACTAAAAATTTCTCAATCTTCCAACTCTTCAAGCATGCTCTCTAAAAAATAAGAAAAATTCTTGGATGAAAAACAAAATACTTAAAAACCTCCTAAAATTACTAAAAATTAATAGTGGGCGGGTAGATCAGTCTGGTATGATCGCGGCGTTGGCATCGCCGAGGTCGAGGGTTCAAATCCCTCCCCGTCCACCAATCTTTTGGGTCCACATTCCCTCGCTTTTTAAGTTCCGCAGATTCTTCTTTTTCGGGGCTTGGATTGAGGAAGGAGATCTATGACTTCGCTAGGAGGGTTGAGCGTTATAGG
>JAWBXL010000003.1:0-86829 GCA_038867895.1 Bathyarchaeia archaeon
CACAATGTTCTTCCCATATCTTGTGCCAGAGCTTGCCCGGGTACCCCCTATAAGCCAATTCAAGGACTTCTTAACATTTCTCAGGGTGTCGCTAAACTTAGAGCAGGGCGTGGAGCCATCCATAGGCATGGGCATAGCCCTAATAGCTGGCACACTCCCCGCGGCTGTAGCCCACAGCTACTATAACCGCCGTAGGGGAAGGAAAATTGTTGGTGAAGTAACGAATTTTCTCAGGGATATGACGGAGTCCAGAAAGACGGGGGCCTCGCCAGAGATATGTATAGTTCAGCTATCAACGAGACCTTATGGAGCATTCAATAAGTACCTTAAGATAGTCGCACGTCAGATCCGTTGGGGACAACCCTTCAGAGTTGTCTACGAGACTCTAAAGAAGAGAATAAGCTCCTGGTTCGCTCTAATTAACCTCTATCTCTTGGTAGACGCTATAGAAATCGGTGGAGGCAGTCCAGAGACGCTTGAGACAATGGCGAGGTTTGGCGAGATGCAATCTTCTTTGGAGAAGGAGAAGATGGCGGCTCTCCGCCCACTAATAATAATGCCGTATATAGGCACTGCATTAATGATTTTCTCAACGCTCGTAACTATAAACTTCATGCGCTCCGCGGTTATGTCAATAGCACGCGCAGCAATACCATTTACACAGATATTAATAACGATTGTCCCGGCGCTGGTCTTCCAATCATATTTAATGGGCATAGTGACTGGAAAAATTAGCACCGGAAATTCTTCAGCTGGGTTTACGCATGCGATAATACTGACATTGATCGCGGTGCTATCAATACTCTTTATGCGCCTATTCGGTCTAATCCTACCACTCTAGCAAAAATGAATGTTAAGAGATATTGATGGGGGTTAATACAATCTATAGCGGCAGAATTATGGAGGAGAAGGGCGTTTCGCCGGTTATATCGATGGTTATTATAACCGCAACGCTACTGGTAATTCTTGTTATAGCTTCTTTCTTCGCAACAAATCTGCTGGAAATTCAAATACAGAACTCGGAGTTTGAGCAGGCTAAGACAGCCATGCTACTACTCGACAAAACAATAATGGATGTATCCCTAAGGCGTGGAGCCGCGAGTTCAGTTCAATTTAACCAGAGGAGCGGCGGACTAGGCATACATGAAGGCGATATGTTTAATATAACGGTTCTTGAGGGCTCAAACTTGGTTTGGAGTAATGCATCAAGATCTTACGTCATTAAATATCGTGGGGGAAGCATGGTCTCAACAGCGCAAATGAGCTTGACAGACCCAGGCGGGCTAATAGTTACGGATCCATCTAAGTCTCTGGGGCATGTTCGAATAGAAACTGGAAATGGAGCGTGGATAGTGCTGGACTATAATAGAATGCGCGTCATAAAGAACCTTGGGACATTAGATATCTACTTGATTCGCCTTGAGCCGGGGGCATTCGGGGGTTCAGGAACAGTATCTGTTAGGGTTCAAAATAGAGATATAAGAGTGACATCAAAACAGCTTAGTGGGCCCAGTAACTTAAGTGTTCATGTTGATGTTGATAGTCAAGGTGATGAATGGGGACCCTATTCGGGGATATCTATTGTTAGAATTGTAGAGGTTTTCATAAAGGTTTCTATAATGTGAGGTGCCGAGAATGGTTCATGTGTCAATACAGCATATTATTGGAACTGTTGCCCTGATAGGTTTAGCCGTGTCGGTGGCCCTAGCATACCAGATTGTTATTGGCTATGTTGAGGAGAACGCCATTAGGGCACAGCTAGGTCAGGCGGCAGAGTACGTCTCAATGAACATAGCGAACATAGTCAGCCTAGCGGACTTCACTTACGGAATGTTCTCTCCTCAAAAGACGGTTTCAAAGCGCCTAAACCTCCCAGCAGCAATTGGCAGAAAACCTTATAAGCTCGCTATAGTGGGAAGAGGTGGAGAATACTATGTTCGTGTAGAGGTTGCTGGAAGAGAAGACCTGTATGCTGAGTCCCCCATACTAGTGAGCCCAACGTGGAGAATAAGGGTATTTACTGCTGGTGGAGACGAACCGTCAGATACTAGAATTAATCCTCAAGAGCGGGTTTATGGTGGAAACCCGAATGTTGTTGTCTGGTGTGAGAAGATGGGTGATGGCACCATATATATTGGCTTAGGCTTGCTTGTGGAGGCTGATTAACGGTGGAAACGTATGAATATATTTTCGCAGCGGTGATAATGATTGCAATATTGTTGGCGGCAGTCTTTCTAACTGGCATATCCCCACAACTCTATAGAAGCACATCTGAGATAGAGCAGCTGAAAATGGCTGCGCAGAAAACAATGACTCAAATACTCCTAAGTCCAGGCGAGCCGGAGGGCTGGGGAGAAAATATTACTGTAACAAAGGATAACTTATCGTCCTTCGGCTTAGCAGTAGACGCGATTTTCACTCGAGAAGCATTTGTCCTGGATCCAGATAAAGTTCAGAGATTAAGCCGGAATCTTCCAGCTCAGCTCTATATGCCGCCGGAGAGAGTTTTAGAGTTGTTGAATCTAGGCTCTAGTGAAACTGGATTTAATTATGGCATAAAAATAGAATTTATTCCAGCATTGAATGTGATAGTGGATCCGGGCCAGAACCAAGTTAATGTTAATGTTGCCTCGGAACAGGGTATGCCAGCCGCAAATGCGAAGGTAACCGTTGGCGCAGTCTCCTTAGATGGGAGTGGGGGCCTTAGGCTAAGCCAGTCTCCTCTTGGGGAAACCGATGAAAACGGGAACTGTACTTTAAACTTAACTTTCTCCAGCCCAGCACTCTTAGTTGCCGCTGTAGACCATTATGGAGTGCAGAGAATCGTGGTAGAAAATGTTGGCAGCGTCATTAATGCCCATTTTATTGGTAACTTTCTCATCATAGGCTCATCCTATCAAATAGATACTAATAAAGGGGCCTATCAAATATTTCTCGCAAAGTTCCCGAATGGCTCACTTAGTATAGGAATGGTGAAATATGAATTGATATTGTCTTCTGGTGGCGGAATTGAGAACTATAATATATATGAGATGACCAGTGTGGAGCCGTACACTATTGCTGTAGTGGCGCTAACAAATAATAACAATCTTGTGGTAGCATGGAAGGATATTCCGAAGAGCTATGGTTTTATAGCTGGGGAGGTTTATCCGCCACTATCCTACATGCTTGAGCGGTGCGTTAGGATAGGTTTATCTACATACACTATTAGGTTAAGGTTGTGGAGGATGTCATGGTGATGGGCGGCTTGAGGTCTGGGCAGGCAAGGATAATAGAGGCTGTTATGGCATCAATCCTAATATTTATAACATTCACGGCGGCATTCTACATGCTGTTCTCGTCAGAGAGATTCTTTAGACAGGAGGCTGTGGACTTAAATAGGCTGGCATATAACACCTTACACCGCTTAGTGGAATCCGGCGCAATCGAGGAGGCGGTCGGCGGAGACAATGTTAATGAAACAAAATTGAGGAATGCCATCCAGAGTCTACTGCCCCAAAACATATACTTCAAATTAACAATCTATAATCTAACAATTTATGAAGGCAACTCGGGCCAGCAGAGCCGAATTGAAGAGATTTCTAGTATATCTAATGCTCAGCAGGAGGTGTTTGAGCGGTCTAGTGAAGTTGTCTCGGCTAGCATAACCTACACGTCGAGGGATAGAAAGATATATTATCTGTGTCTTAGCCTAACGCGAGCTGGGCTAGCGTACATCCTTCAACTCAACCTTCATGTTAAAAAACCACAAAAGATATATTGTACTATCTCTATAATATGTGGGTGAATATATAAATTTAAATAATAAATATAAGTTGATTGTTTATGAGCAGGTTTAGGAGCGATAAAAGAGGTCAGTTTGTTATTCTAGCGGCAGTTGTTATAGCGGCTTTTATGTTCTCCTTGGTTCTCTCAATAAGCCAAATAAGCACGAGTAGGCAGGAGGTAACCTATGAGCCAATAGACGAAGCAGTTCTGGCGATAACAGGCGATTTTGAGAGGTGCTTAGCAAGGGCGTTGGCGATTGCAACATCTCAAAAATATCATCATGGAATGTCGGAGCAAGATGCAAGCGGAATGGGTGAAGAATTCATTAATAGCTGGGTAAGTTCAGTATTAACCTCTTATGGAGGATTTGGATTAAATATTACGAGAGGGTACGCAGATTGGGTTTTTTCTTGGAATAGCGAGAATGGCCGTAGCTACGTTCTTTCAACGTTCAATTTGGATATTGAGACTTATGGATTGAAGGGCTTAACTGTCTATCTGGGCAAACGTGTAGAGCTTCGTATCAAAAGTGTAACGATTAATAGCACTAACAACCATGTTAAGATTGAGTTTCAAGTCGTGCAGGGTGGAAGTAGCGGAAAAAGCGAGCCAATACCAAACCTTACTAATGATTATACACGGATTATGGTTAACGGGACGCCAGTTGAATCTTTTATTTTAGCCTATCTTAGACAAGGCAGATATGTTGCTAGTTTCTATTCGCCAATAGAGCTTAACAACACAATTATAACTTTGACTGTTATTACTCCTGAAGATAATGTAATTGTCTCTGCACAGTGCAATACGGGAATATTTAGGAATCCTACAGACGGTGAAAACCCCCCAACTAATAATCCAGGTGAGGATTGGAGTACACTATATTTGGCGACGAATGGGACGAAACATATGATAATATTATCCCCAAAACAAACCGATGATAAGGGAACATTTGGGACTCCGCCGAGGAGTACTGGTCAAAGCGAAACCGTAATAATAGAATCCTCAAATACGCCACTCGATATTACTCTTGCCGATAAAATAAACATTACATTATATATGGAGGCAAGCAAAAATAAAGGCAAAGACTTTACCATAAATGTTACAGTAACCTTCGGGTATCGTAATAGCACCGGATACTATATGATCGGAAATGAGTCAATACTAGTTGGGAAACAGCAAGGAGGTCTTCCTCAATCCTCCTATAATTTAACGTTTACTGTGGATCCAAGTATAAAAGATGTGCCGTCGGGAAGCATGTTTGAACTTAAGATTGAGGCGACCTTCTTTGGCGGAGAAGGCACCCTGAAAATATTCCTTGGGGCCGATACTCCCTCAAGAGTAAAGCTATATGATCCAAGTTAACAGTCTTAATCCTATTTATTGTATGCTGCATGGTAATCAGAAGATTTTTTTGGTCTCTGCGTAAAGACATAAAATAGATATTATGTATATAGAGGCATGTTACATAAAATTAAATATTTTTCTCCTTAGAAAAGAAAATTTTAGTGTTGGTGGAGAGAGGCTTGGTGTTAATATTTATGTCTAATGATAGGGGTTCTATTAAAGTTTTCCGTATGGTTTCCAGAAGGGTTCTCTGTTCTTCGCTTGGGTTTTCTTCTGGAAAAGCCATACTTTTCTTCTTAAAGGAGGCTCTGGGGCGTGATCCCTTTGAAGTTCTTTGGGAAAACCCAAAAGCATTTTATGATGAAATAGTTAAGGTTTTTGGTGATGGAGCAAAAATTTTAATCAGTATATTAGTGGAAAATATTAATCTTGAATGCGGCTTAAGCATGAGCCCAGAACACTTCATAGAAATCATACAAAGTGAAAATCAAAGTTCTTTAGAAGAGATACGCTCGTTTATAAGAATGGTGGCTGAAAGCGGTAGGAGGACATGAAACCATGAACATAATAGGGGTCGACAAAATCCTAACAGGAATAAATGGTCTAGATAATATTGTTGGCGACGGTCTTCCAAAAGGAGGCTTAATAATTTTAGCCGGGAACCCGGGAACGGGCAAGACAATATTCTCGGCATTCTTCCTCTATAATGGTGCAGTTAACTATGACGAGAAGGGAATATATGTTAGCTTCGCTGAGAGCCGAGAAACATTCCTCAAGAACATGCGTGGCTTAGGTTTAGATTTCGAGAAACTTGAGATGGAGGGCAAGTTCCGCTTCCTAGATATGCTGACTGTTAGGGGCGAGGCAATCTCAGCTATCCTAGAAACAATTCTCAAAGAGGTTAAAGAAATCGGGGCTAAGCGTCTAGTAATAGATTCATTCTCAGCTATGGCTCAAGCATTCAAGGAGACGCATGAAGTTAGGGTCATTTTACACACAATTCTAAGCAAGGTTACTAGGCTACTTGGCTGCACAGCAATCTTAATAGTGGAGGTTCCATATGGAGAGAGTAAAATTGGCCTTGGCATGGAAGAATTCGTCGCAGATGGCATAATCCATCTTAGGAGGAGCGAGCTTGATGGTGGAAGGGTCTTTAGGGATCTAGAGATACTTAAGATGAGAGGTGTGCCAATCCAAGAGTCGCATATAGTTTTCACACTTAAAGGCGGCTTTAAAGCACTACCACCATTCAAGGCTAAGCAGGTTGAGAAACCATGTAGGTTTAAGCCGAAAGCGGACACCGAAGAATATTTCTCGACGGGCTCACCAGACATAGATGAGATGCTTGGCGGAGGCTATTCAAGGGGCTCATCAATTCTAGTTGAAATAACCGATGCTAACGTTTCAACATTACACTACCACCTAATTATATACCCAACGATATGGAATTTCCTCGTTCAGGGCAGGGGCGCAATAATATTTCCATCAGCTGGAATAGACTATAGTTTTATTCTAAAGAGGGTTAAGGAGGCTGGCTTAAAAGAAGATGAAATAAACAGCCTGCTTAGAATACTTGTTAAGGATTATGCTGGAATCAAACCAGCCCCCTATCTTGTGACATGTAGAGGCGAGAGGTTCTCAGAAGACTACGCAAAATGTTTAGAGGTTGAACGTGAGATTCGCGAGAGGACTAACCAGCCAATACTACATTTTGTCGGTGCAGACATGCTTATAGACACGTATGGATTGAAGGATGCCCTCTCAGCAATTAGAAATCACTCTGTAAGGGTTAGAGAAAAAGGCGATCTATACATGATACTGCTTAAGCCAGGCCGCCCAAGACTATCCGAGGTTCTGAGTGCTTTCTCAGAGTTTCACCTAAAGATTACACGGAAATATGGCTGCGCTATAATCTATGGCCTAAAGCCAAGAACACCCCTATACGCGCTTGAAATGGATACATCAAGAGGATACTTCATGCCAAAACTTACACAAATAATCTAGAATTCATGAACTGGACAGAGACGCAATATTTAGCGTTTGTTTAGATAAAACATGCGTATAACGTTTTGCCTCTAACTTAACTATTATAGCTAAATGCATATCAGCATCGATGCTCTTTAATAAATTATTTTAGCTAAAACAATGTATATCAATTTTTACCCTTCATTTATTGCCAAACTTTGAGCCTTGCTACCATTATAGAGTATTCTAGAATAAAATTGTATAATAATAAGTCTGCGTCATAGGGTTAGAGTTAAGCGGAAAATTATCGTGGGGCGCCCTTTGTGTTCCACGTGACTAACACCCAGCTTCACGGATGGAGCGGGCCTCGCTCCCCTCAGCTGAGCTCTCTCTCACGTGGAATTTTGGCGCCCCACGCCCGCCGTGTCCCGCAGCTGGGTAACCCCCTCCCTCATCGAAAGGCGGTGATAGTACCCCCTTAGTCAGGTCCGTCTCTGCGGGCCCCAAATAGGGTTCCGGCGGGATTGGGCTCATCTCATCGCCAATTCTTCATAAATCTGAACTAGAAGTAATAAATTTTTCTTTAACGCCTATTTTTTAGGACTTGCCACATTTTATCAAGGTCTATTTCTAGCGCTGCCGCCGGGTTTTCTAGGCCCCAGTTTTCTAGAACCTGTGGGTGTATCTCCCCTATTATGCCGATCTCCTCCCCGCCAGCAATTATTTTCCCAACGCGTCCTTCAATGAAGCTTCCATGTTCTGTCTCCTCAAGCGTATATTCTAGGCCGATATTCGTGAACAATGCATCTAAAACCGACTTTATCTCTGAGAAGCCTGCGCCTGAGTGAATTGTTATGCACGCTAATTTCTCTACGTCTCTGGCTTTGTTTGGCAGCCCCTCATCGCGTATAACACAGTAGCCTACTTCGAAGATCTTCTGTGGGTACTCTGCATGTGTGTTGTGGCTTAGGAACTCCATGAGACTTGGTATCATCCAACTTCTTAAGCATGTCATTGAAGAAACCTTTGGATTAACAACTTCAATAATATTTCCGCATGGGATATTCATCTTAACGAAAAGTGTTGTTGGGTTGCTCATTGAGAATGTTAAGACTTCTTGGTAGCCTAAGCCAACCATTATCTCCCTAATAAGACTCCTCATCTCCGTCTCTCTCGCTAGGCTGCCAGTAGTTATTATCTGAGGCCACCTAGGCTCCATCCTGTTTAAGTCGTAGGCTATTGCAACATCCTCGACAACATCTATCGAATGCATTATATCCGTGCGGTAACATGGAACCTCGACGACGATCGCTTTCTCGTTTACTTCTAAGATGCCATACCTAGACCTCTCAAGTAAATCTATAATCTCCTGCACGCTCAGGGGTATGCCTATAACATCTCTAACATATGCTATATCTATCATGATCTTCTCTGGCTTTAGGTTTGGGGTAACTGTAATCCCCAGACCCTCATAGGGGTAGTGTATCTCGGCGGAGTATATTGCTCCTCCCCTATCTGCCAAAGCCAAAACAACATTCGTTAATGTATGTAAGACTGCCTTAAGCGATGTTCCAGTAACCTCCACCAGGACATTCTTTGTCTCAATAGTGACTCTTCCGAGATCATTTGAATTTATTATTGGTGGAAAGCTTAGTACTTTCCCCATAGAGTCTATGAAAATTGGCCAGACATTAAAGGGCTTAACTATGTGCCCATACTCTACTCCTTTTGGATGCCTCTTAAGTATCTCTGCTAAAGTTAACTCCTCGCTGAAGCCAAGCGGAACAAACTTGGTTTCCTCAGGCCTTGAGACGGTATAATGTAATGGGGGCGTGATTAAGTTGAAGTCGTATAAGCCTATTGATGTTCTACGCCTCCCCCGTCCATAGGTTTGATCCAGCTTATCTTGGAAACGCATAATGTGGCGTATCGCGGCGTCACTTAACCTAACTCCTCTGACCGCGGCGCACGCAATGTATGGTCTTATATCCCTGAGCCTATTATCTACATAGATCACTACGCCGGACTCCCCCATCACCTCATAGCGCTTCAGCCCTTTCTCGATGCCTAATATTCCTCTCAGAGCCCGCGCCACACCCTCAACGCCCAAAAGGTCTGCGCGATTACTGTCCTTAATATCTATTTGAATCTCATTTCCGCTCATGCGCTTAACCTCACCCTTTATGAAGGATAATATCTCATCCAGCCTCTCCGGATCATCTGGTAATCTTACTCCAAGAAGTTCCTCTAAATCCTCCCTCTCAACCTCTAGGGTTGGCATATTATATCATCTCCTTACGTCTAAGCCAATCTAGGTCATGAGTAAATATATAGCGTATATCATCTATTCCAGCCCTCATCATAAAGAGGCGATCTACGCCGAGCCCCCAAGCCAATACTGGAACATTTATTCCAAGCGGCATGGTTACCTCAGGCCTAAATATTCCCGCTCCACCGAACTCCATCCAGCCATAGCCTTCTTTATATGCCGAGAGCTCGACGCTTGGCTCCGTAAATGGGAAGTAGTCTGGCCTAAACTTGACCCTGTCGGCGCCAGCAATCTCTATGGCGAAGCGCTCAAGCACGCCGAGTAAATCACGCAGTGTTAGACCCTCGCCGACAACTATGCCCTCAACCTGATTAAACTCGCTTAGATGCGCCTTATCAATGAGCTCCGGCCTATAGCAGCGACCTATTGCGAAATACTTCCCCGGAATCTCTAACTTATCGCTTACCAGCATTCTTATGCTAACGGCTGTTGTGTGGCTTCTTAAGATCAGCCTAGCAGCCATTAAGGTTGAAAATTTGTATCCCCAGCCTCTAGAGCCCGTCTTCCACCCGCGCTCATGGGTCTCCTTTATCCGCCTCACTAAATCCATGTAGGGCATTAGATCACCATACTCGGGGTCTTTGACAAGATACATGTCATGTATCTCTCTAGCAGGGTGATCCTGCGGCATGTATAGCCCATCACAGTTGAATAGGCTTATCTCAACAATCGGTCCCCTCATTTCCTTAAATCCCAAGGCAATTAGTTTCTCGCAGACCTCATCTAAAAACCTTAGATATGGATGTTTTTTACCGGGCCATGTTCTGGGCGCTGGGGCCCTAATATCGTATCTTGCCATCTTCTTCTCACGCCATTTGCCAGTAACTATTAGCTCCGGCGTTAGTTGTGTGATCTCCTCAATAGGCTCTAACCCCTTCTCAAGCAAGCTCCATCCATCTTCAGTCAGCTCAATCTCCCGAACAGTCTCCTCATGTAAATCAATTATTCTTCTACCTTTAAGCAACTTGAAGGCGCTCCTCAGATCCTCATCAAGATCCTCTAGGATCAGCTCACCAGCGTTTTTAAGAGTCTTTAATAGTCTCTCATCATTGCCCTCCTCGGGACTCCCTAAAATCCTAATCTTTTGTCTCTTTGAGTCTATGGTCGCCCAGCCCTTACGCGTGAGCCAGCCTAATGCTATTGGCGCCAAATTGCCTTTTATGGAAGCGGCTTCTAGAACCTCGTTTATTGGGGCCTCGCCTCCCATATTTATTACGGCCTCAGCCACTATCCTCTCAGGAAGCCCTTTCTCAGCATATTGTTTGCCCTCCTCATTAAGCGAAAACTTTGTCACTTTTTTCTCATGCACTTTAACAAGCCTCTTTATTTCGAGTGAAAGGGCTGCCCGCATTATGGCTGCCGAGGCTAAGCCGCTAATCTCGGCGATCCTCTCAATAGCTGCTTTTCCCCCAGCATCCTTTAATGCGATAAGAAGTTTTCTCTCATTTTCCCGTAAGCTCACGCGCCATCCGCTCCACTAAAACATCGATTCTTCAGCAGCTCTCTCAAATTAATTTAATCTTTCTAGATTTAAGATCTCTTAAACCATTCCTCAAGAGTCTTCTTTGCTTTAGCTTCCTTCATCCCCTTAATAGCTTCCTCGAGAGCTTTACGCACACGATCCTCTGAGAAGTCTCTTTCTCCGCATAAGAATTCCACAACACCATCGATGTTAGGTTCCCTCCACTCTATAATGTAATTGTCGGTCACGTTTGGATGGAGAAATATTTCCTTAATCTTCTCTGGTTCAACAGGAAACTCCGCGCTCTTTAGCGTTGGTAGGACTCTCTCCAAGCTTCCATAAAGCTTTACTAATTTAAGCGCTGTCCTCGCTCCTATTCCCTTAACGCCCTCAGGATTATAATCTGTTCCAACAAGTATTCCTATCTCAATTAGCTGCTCATGAGTTATTCCCAGCTCTTTAAGAACCTTTTTTAATTCGATTATTTCTGGATTAACCTCAATATAAACGTCCTTTCTCGGAAGCTTCCTTCTGCCGGTTATCGTTAGATTTCTCAGCAAATATGGCGCACCGAAGAGTAAGCTATCATAGTCTTGGCTTGCGCAATAGTTTGCATCACCTCTCTTTACTAAATGCGCTGCCTGAGCCTCACCCTCAGATGGAGCTTGAACCCAAGGTACACCCATCAAGGTTAGAAGACGCTTCGCATCTTCAGCCATATAATCCTTCAGATGAGATGTCATTTGAGCGTACTTACGAGCATCCTCTATCCTACCCTCCCTCAAAGCAGCCTCATACTTTTTTATGGCCTCCTCCTTTACCTTCATCCTACTTTTAATCTCAGCCTCCTTTAGGGCTGGTGGCTTTCCATCAAAAACATAAATGGGCTTTATTCCAACCTCAAGTAGATTGCATGTTCTATAAAATAGCCCGCTCAGATGGCTTGTTATTCTCCCAGAATTATCCATAAGGGGTGTTCCATCAGGCTGTCTTATTATCGCCAGGAACTGATAAAGCGCGTTATAAGCATCTATAGCAACGGATTTGCCGCGAAGAGCGTTTAAATCAATCGTAGTTTTTGGGACAAGATCCCCTAAATCAACACCCATTAAAATCAATCTCCAACATTGAATGCCCGCTAAAAATAATAGTAGTATGGTCATAAATTTCTTATTATTTTTTGTTAAAACTATTTTCGAGTTCAAGGATACCGTGATTAATAAATCTCGGTGGCATTTAAAATAGGCATCAAGATGTGGGCGCTAGAGGTATAATGAGCTGAAGAGTTTGGGTTTTCTTCCACTCTCTCTTCTATAAAATGCGACGAATCTATCTATTGTCATCTCCGTTATGACTATTATCTCCTCTATCGGTATGCCCGCATCCATTGCCTCCTCACCAAATAGTATTGATGCCCCAGAAGGTATCCCCTCCTCACCCTGCCAGAATGCTACCGCTATCCTCGCTCCATTCAACGGATTAATTTCAAAGCTCCATGTTGCTGTTGGATGGCTCATCATGCGCCCTCCTAAAGCGTTTACTGCTTTCTCGACCTCATGAGCCTCTGACCCATCCATCTCGACAGCCAAATAGTTAGTCATCCTCTTTTCATAAAGCTGAGCCGACGCTCCCCCCTTTAGATGGGTGATCCCCACAAGGCGCCCCCTATAATAGACTACTTTGCCCGCTAAGATTCTCTCAAATGCATTAAGCATGTATATGATGAGCTTAGACGCATCAACCTCTCTTCCCAAAGGGTCTATGAAGAAAGCCTCTATATTGTTGTTCGCCGTTAAAACCCGATATTTTATACCTAGAACAGACGTCTCAAAGCCAATGCCCTCTTTTAATGGCTCTCCCCCAAAAGCACTTTTAATGATGCTTGGATCCCTAGCTGCTCCCATAACTAAAGAATCAAGCTTCCCTCTATATTCTTGGGGAACCTCTAAGCGCCTCTCCAAAAATATACACCACATATTTAGCTTTAATAAAAGAATTCATTTCCCTATAAAAAGTTTTTATGCTTGCGCTTATTTTTATCAAGGCTTGGAGAGGAATCAGATGAGCGAGATCACGCCCTTTAAGCTTCTTGTATCACGTGAGGAAGCTTTGACCCTTCTCTTAAACTCTGTTAAGCCTGTTGATCGAACAGAGTTAGTCCCAATTGAAAGGGCTGTTGGCAGGGTTTTGGCATGCGACCTTGTGGCTAGCATGGATATTCCACCATTCGATAGGGCTGCTATGGACGGTTATGCCGTGAGGGCTGAGGATACCTATGGTGCCTCAGAGTTTAACCCTAAGGCGCTGAGGCTTATCGCCATATTACGCGCTGGTGAATCAGCAGATAAGCTTTTAGGGCATGGCGAATGCATCCGCATAGCTACTGGCTGCCCGATTCCACCAGGCGCAGATGCCGTTGTTATGGCAGAGTTCGCTGAGGAGAGAGGAAATGAGGTCTTAATTTATAAGGCTGTCCACCCTCTTGAAAATATCTCACCTAAGGGCGAGGATATAAAGAAAGGTGAAGTGGTGGTACGAGGTGGCGAGGTTTTAACTCCCGCGAAGATAGGGGTCTTCGCGGCTCTTGGACTAAGAAAGGCTCTTGTCTACCAAAAGCCTCGTGTGGCGATTATACCGACTGGCGTTGAGGTTAGAGAGTTCGGCTTTGAAATTAGAGAGGGATGTGTTTATGACGTAAACTCCTACACTTTGGCATCAATCCTACTGGAGAATGGTGCTGTTGCCACAAGAGCCCCAATTATTCCAGATTCCTATGAAGCCCTTAAATTGGCATTGCATAGGCACATAGATCATGATATGATAGTTTTTTCCGGAGGAAGCTCCGTAGGAGAGCGGGATATTCTGGCCAAGGTTATAGAGGATGAGGGGAAACTGATATTCCATGGAGTTCAGATAAAGCCTGGGAAACCAACACTTTTTGGCGTAGTTAAGAATAAACCCATTCTCGGTATGCCCGGCTACCCAGCATCATGCTTAAGCAACGCATACGTCTTCCTTGTTCCAGCAGTACGGAAAATGGCTAGGCTTCCGCCTAAGAAGCCAAGTATTGTTAGGGCTAAAATGGCTAGACGCTTTGTCTCATCAACTGGGAGAGAGCAGTTTCTTACGGTTAAGATAGTTGATGGAAAGGCTTATCCCGTCTTCAAGAAGTCCGGTGACATAACAAGCCTCTCGAAAGCTGACGGATACATCATCCTACCAGTAAACTTGGATGTAATAAATGAGGGAGATGAGGTAGAAGTAATTTTGTTTGAATAATTATTTTGTTTTTCTTATTAACGTGTACTTTTCTATAACATCGATTAATGTGCTTAAAATTAGACCGAAAGAAATGCCGGCAACCACCCCAGTTATTAATCTAATCGGGTTTATGCTAATCCATAATCCATTGATTTGTCCAAGTGAGTCAATCATGAGAGGGGCATAACCAATGAAAAGAATCGCTAAAACCCTTTTGTGAATTTTTTCATCAATCCTCATTTTGACAATTATTGATGATATTGTGCCGAAGGAGACTCCCATAAAGATCCCAAAGCACCTTGCGCATATTGGCATTTGGTTTCCGTTGATGAAGAAAGATCTCTCGCTCATTTGATGGCACCAGAAATCGCCAAAAAAGTAAATCTGCTGGCAAGGAAAGGGCAATCTCAAAATCAATGGATAATTATCTATAATGCCAGGGTTCCCAGTCAAATCTTTGATGGCGTTTTCTGGTTGAAGTAGGGGACAAAGAATTAGGAGGACTAGAAATATTAAGGCGGTAATTGAAAGAACAATTTTTACGGATTTGAATAAATTAAACATGAAATCCCCGCCATTAAAATTTTTGGTGGAGAGCGGATATACTACACTCTAATAGTTAGCTTTCAAATGGTTCTCTTTCTTTGTTAGGATATAGTCCTCTTGTTAGTTAAGTTAATGTAGGAGGCGCCGGGGGTGTCTCGGATGGCGGCTTCCAGATTAGTCCAAGGATTCCTCCGATCAATCCGAGAATAAACCCGATTACGAATCCGCCGCCACTAAAGATGAGACTTAGAATAGAAAATATTATGACGAGTATACTACCATTCCTAACGCTTGTGGGTTCTGTTTTGTTTATCATTACTGCACCTATAATCACAATTATGCCAAATACTACCCCCAGAGCCATATAAATGAATAATATTGTTCCCAGTAGGGCGGCTTGGGGCGCGATGGGTCCAATGGCTCCCATCATTGAACCACATATGGTGCCCAGGGCAGCGTAGCTCAGACCGCCTATCAAGATGAATATCCCACCTATTAATGATAACACGAATGCGGCTGTGGGTTTTTCGCTCATGGAATTTCCCCTTTTTATCAAATGTATCCCTTTCTTTCTCTTATAAGGCTTTTCATCAGTAACCTCTTACATATCTATGCAACATATTTAAGGAAGAGCGTTTATTTTTAAAGAGAGGAGTCTATTTGGGCAAAAAGAAGGTTGTTAGTGAAGAAGAGATTAGTGAGGAACTGATGCTTCCTTCCGGAAACGATGTCTTAGGGATAGTTGTGAAAATGCTTGGTTATGATCGTGTTCTCGTTAAGTGTCAGGATGGTTATGAGCGTATATGCCGTATAAGGGGTAAGCTTAAGCGCAAGTTATGGATAAGAGTTGGTGATATTGTTTTAGTCTCTCCATGGGATTTTCAGCGCGAATCTCGGGGCGACGTGATCTGGAGATACACAAAGGGGCAGGCAGAGCACTTACGAAGGATTGGGCTCCTAACGCTACAATAATTAATGATATGAGGCTACTTAATGTCTCTTAAAGATAGGGTTAAGAAAGAAATTGAGCGTGAAGAAAGAGAGTATGAGATTGCACAGCGGATGAAGGAAAAGAGAAGCGAGGAGTACGAGGTCCTTGAGGAGGTCTTCGATAGATCAACTTTGATGACCATATATGAGTTCATGAACGATTGTATAATAAAAGAGATTTACGGAGTCGTGAGTTCAGGTAAGGAATCAAGAATATATTGGGGAATCGGACCAAACGATGAGGAAATAGCGATAAAGATCTTCTTAACTGTTTCAGCGGAGTTTAGGAAAGGTAGGCTTCCTTATATTCTTGGTGATCCAAGATTCAAGAATGTGAAAAGAGATATAAGACATCTAGTTTATCAATGGGCGCAGAAGGAATTTAGGAATCTAAAGCTGGCGTATGAGGCTAAGGTTAGAGTTCCGCATCCAATAGCCATAAAAAAGAATGTTCTTATAATGGAGTTTATAGGCAAAAATGGTGTTAGCGCCCCCCTCTTAAGGGAAGTCGAGCTAAAGAATCCTGAGAAATTTTATTACAATATTCTTCTTCATGTCAAGAGACTTTATAGAGGAGCAAAGCTGGTCCACGGAGACTTAAGCGAATATAATATAATGGTTTGGAGAGGCAGACCAATTTTGTTTGACTTCTCCCAAGCAATTTCAATTGAGCATCCAACAGCATCTCAATTCCTGATCCGAGACATCGAAAATATAAATAGATTTTTTTCTAAGCTTGGTGTAAATGTTATTGATGTGGAGGAAATATGTAGGGTGATTACGGGTGGCGCGAAGTCTTCTCATTAAGATACCTAAAGAAAGGATCGGGGTCCTAGTTGGAACCGAAGGTAATGTCAAAGAATATATACAGAGGAGGCTACCAGTCGTCCTTGATATTGATGGTGAGACTGGTGACGTAACAGTAACTTTGAAGGAAGGTGCTGAGGATCCATCTCTCCTGTTTAAGGCTAGGGATGTGGTTTTAGCTATTGGAAGGGGTTTCTCGCCAGAAAGGGCTTTTAGGCTCCTTGATAGTGAGGATACTATGCTAGACGTAATTGATCTAAGAGAGTTTCTTGGCAAATCTGAATCGGAGTTGAGGAGAGTTAGGGGGAGGATTATTGGTAAGGATGGAAAGGCTAGGAAGATGATTGAGGAGTTGAGTGGTGCCCTAGTGTCTGTTTATGGGCATACGGTTGCAATAATAGGCGACTTTGACCAGGTTAACATTGCAAGAGAAGCAATATTAAAGCTAATAAATGGAAGTGAGCACTCAACGGTCTACAAGTTCCTTCAGAAAAAGAGGCAGGAGATGAAGATAAGGCGCCTCGAGCTTTGGGAGGGTAGCTCCTTAACATCCTAATCTAGATAAGCATGTTATGAAAATTGAATTGTCTTTAACTAAAAGTCAGAAACAGCATGATCCTTACTAAAACTTTGGGGGTGCAAGTGATAAGCCAAGTTTTTCAGGAGATAAGCCCGGCTGACTTTTTCTATAGGAATAAAGAGATAGCTGGCTTCTCTAACCCGGCCAGAGCGATTTTTTCGGCCATTAGAGAGCTTATTGAGAATTCACTTGATGCAACTGAGCCTATTGGCATCCTACCAGACATTTATATACGCTTATCATCTATCGGCGGGTCTGAGGAGGAGGGCTTCTATACTCTCAGAATTGAAGATAATGGTTCAGGTATTCCATCTGATTATATTCCACTAGCCTTCTGCCAATTCCTCTTTAGCTCAAAATATAAGCTTAGGCAGTCCCGCGGAACCTTCGGCTTAGGCGGAACGATGACAATACTCTATGGACAGATAACAACTAATAAGCCAGTTAAGGTCGTATCGAGTACTGGCGGCTCGAAGATACATGAGTATACATTAATGATAGATATTGAGCGGAACCGCCCAATAATTCTTGAGGAAAAGACATACGAAAATAAGGAGCGGTGGCATGGCACAATAGTTGAAGTTAACCTTGAAGGAGATTACTCGAAGGCGAAGCCAAAGGTGATCGAGTATCTTAAGCAGACCGCCATCGCCAACCCATACGCTAACATCATGTTTGTTGATCCGAAGGGCCGCCTATACAAGTTTGAGAGAACCGTATCGACGCTTCCACCACAACCCAAGGAGACCCTCCCGCACCCTCATGGCGTTGATGTCGAAACAATGTATCGTATGATACGCGTAACCCAATGTAAAAATTTCTTAGACTTTATGCAGAAACACTTCCATAGAGTTGGCAAGCAAATAGCGAGGAGCTTTCTGGAGTTCGCTGGTTTCCCAGAAGATACGGATCCAAAGAAGCTTAAGCCTGAGGAAATAGTTAGGCTGGTTCAGGCCATGAGGAACTTTAACGGCTTCCTTCCTCCAGACGCGAGCTGCCTATCGCCTTTAGGCGAGGAGATACTTAAGGCTGGTATCCTAAAGGAGCTTGAGCCCGAGTTTGTTGCGGTTACGCAGCGTAAGCCCTCAGCGTACTCTGGGCACCCTTTCATTGTTGAGGTTGGGATAGCGTACGGTGGTAAAGTCCCGGCGAGGGGCGACAATGAAATAACATTATACAGGTTTGCTAATAAGATACCGCTAGTATACGATGAGTCTGGCGACGTCAGCTGGAAGGTGATTAAGTCGATTGAGTGGCGGAGATATAGGGTTGAGATGGGCATGCCCATAGCAGTTCTAGTTCATATATGCAGCACGAAGATTCCATGGAAGACCGTTGGTAAAGAAATGATCGCGGATAGACCTGAAATAAGTCGGGAGATTCTGAATGGTATAAGGGAGGTTGCGCGTAAGCTTAAGGTCTACTTGTCGAGGAAGGAAAGAGTTAAGCATGAGAAGGTTCGTCTCTCCGTTTTCGCAAGATATCTACCGAAAATAGCTGAGTTTTCAGCTAAGCTTGCGGGGAAGGAGAAAGCGCCCGACATAAAGAATCTTTTGAGGAAGGTGGGGAGATTTGAAGAGAATTAGGTTCTCCGCGAGGGAGAAGAGGAAAGAAGTTCTTATAAGGCTTGAGAATTTTGGGCATGGAATATATGAGCAGTTAGAGGTGGGTCTTTTCCCACAAATCGCCATGCCCAGTAGATCAATCGATAATATATATTATGACCCAAACCTTAGGCAGTATGTACTTGGAAATAAGAAGAAAAGAAGAAGCGCTGGCAATATCAGGCATATCAGATCGGTAGCTCAGCTAGTTTGGATGGCTTTCTTCGCTCATGAGCTAACGTTGAATCAGAAGACATCGACTCTTAGGGACGTCTTTTACTCAGCGCAGGCGTACGAGATCCCCTTTGAGAGCCAAGATGAATCTGACAATATAATAACTGATCTAGAGAGTATTCTAGGCTGCGCTAGGGAGGACTTTAATGTCTTTCCAGAGGAGAGATCCGCGGTCTTTGGAGATCTAACTATAGAATATACCGTTCCAAACTATGAGGGAAAGCGCCTTAACCTGACATCCCATCCAGACGGTGTTATGATCGGCCCAGCCTTAACATCCGCGGAATTTGTTGAGACAAGCGCCGATAAAGTTATAGCTGTTGAGAAGGGTGGTCTCTTCACAAGATTTATTGAGGAAAGGGTTCATGAAAGATTTAATGCCGTTCTAGTCTTTCTCGGCGGGCAGGCGCCTCGCTCAACAAGATACTTTATCCGTAGACTAAATCAGGAGCTCAGCTTGCCAGTCTATATATTTACTGACGCGGATCCATGGGGTATGCACATAGCCATGGTGATAATTTCTGGCTCGGCCAATGCAGCCCACCTAAAAGATTTAACGACACCTGACGCAAAGTGGGCTGGCGTCTGGGCATCGGACATCGTAAATTATAAGTTGCCAAGCGATAAACTGGATGATCTTGATATTAAGCGGCTTAATGAGCTCATGCGCGATCCAAGATATAAAGAGGATGAGCTCTGGCAGAGGGAGCTGGACATGTTTATGAAGATACAGAAGAAATGTGAGCTTGAAGCATTCTCAAGATACGGGTTAACCCATATAGTAGATAAATATCTGCCAGAAAGATTAAAGGAGATGGAATAAATGCAGGTTTAGGTTGGGGGAAGCCTTGGAGAGAACGCGTAAAAGAGGGGAATCATTATTACTGATTTTCACGGAGCGTTTAATTGGATTCATACTAATGATACTTAGCATAATATTGTTGCATGGCGCCTATAGCGTTTGGACAAGCCTTGGGGAAACAGTCTCATCGCTTTTCATAGCAATCGGCATAGTCCTTCTTATTCTAGGCCTAATAATGCTTCTCTCAAGAATAGAGTAAGAGTCCTCGGTGCACACATTATTCTTAAATCCATTTTAAACTCCATCCGCTCAAAAATAATATTATACAGGCTTTAAGTTATTATTAATTTGGTTGTGCTGTAAGATGAGGGTTATTGCCGACCTACACATCCATAGCAGGTATAGTCGTGCCACGAGCACCAGTATGAACATCCTAGAGATAACGCGTTTCGCTCAGATTAAGGGCCTAACGGTTGTTGGTACGGGAGACTTCACGCATCCAAAGTGGCTTCAAGAGCTTAAGAATGATCTTATGGAGGTTGAGGGGGCAGGTCTATATAAGCCTGTTAGGATGGTGGACTCGCCCGTGTACTTCATGATCACTGGAGAGGTCTCAACGGTCTTCGCATCTGCCAGCGGAGTAAAAAAGGTTCATCATGTGATCTTGACGCCGAGCATTGAGGTTGCTGAGCAGATAAATGATCGCCTAATTAAGTATGGCGATTTAGAGGCGGATGGAAGACCAACACTAAATATGTCCGCAGCGCACCTTGTTGAGGAGGTTATGGAGGTCTCAAAAGATAACATGGTTTTTCCCGCACACGCCTGGACGCCTTGGTTTAGCATCTTCGGCGCCTTCAGCGGCTTTGATAGAGTTGAGGACTGCTATCAAGATATGACCAGGCACATTTTCGCTCTGGAGACAGGTCTCTCCTCAGACCCCCCGATGAACTGGAGGCTAAGTGCATTAGACAAGTTCACCCTACTCTCGAACAGTGACTCTCACTCCACTTGGCCGTGGAGAATTGGGCGTGAGGCCAATCTTTTTGAGATAAAGTGTCCGTCATATTGGGGGATGATAGACGCGATTAAGAGCAAGGATCCGAAGAGGCTGAGGCTGACAATTGAGACGGATCCAGCCTATGGCAAGTATCATTGGACTGGACATAGGGCATGCGGCATCTCTCTCCCGCCCGCTGAAGCGATTAAGATTGGTAATAAGTGCCCAGTCTGTCGTAAGCAGCTGACTAAGGGTGTGGAGCAAAGGGTTGAAGAGCTTGCCGATAGACCCTCAGGCTTCATACCTAGGAACGTTCCGGGCTACGTTCGTCTACTACCACTCTCAGAGGTTCTATCAGTAGTTCTAGGCGCAGGCTCGCCTGACTCCCAGAAGGTTTGGAGCATATATAATGTTTTGGTCTCAAGATTTGGGAATGAATATACTGTTTTAATGGATGCGCCCTTTGAGGAGATCGCAAAGATAACAAATCAGGTTATAGCCGAGGCGATTATAAGGGTTCGCGAGGGAAGGGTTAAGGTTATACCTGGCTATGATGGCGTTTATGGGCAGATAATAATTTTTCCCGAAAAGGGCGTGGGCGTGATTGAAGAAGCTGAAGCCAAAGAAGAGACTGGAGAATTAAGGGATGTAAAACAGAGATCCCTCATAGATTTCTTCTAAATGCTAGTTATTTCTTGGAATGACTCCATAACTCCGCTGAACATTGTATTCATTATTGTTTCTTTTCCTCTTTGTGTTGAGAATAGGTCCATGTTTATTACCATGAAGCTGAATGCGACTATGACGAAGGCTATGAGAACTATGGCTGCCTCTATGCCAACCTTCCCCTCCTGCTTTTAGAGAAACGCCTCATCATACCCTTCTCTAAACCCTCCTTCGAGAAGGAAATTAGCCTGAGGCGGATATTAGATGCTGTGTATGTCGCAGAAAATACAAACAGAGTTCTAAAAAATTCTGGAAAGAAAAAAGAGGACGAGAATATTTATTCTGATGCTGTTAGTTTATTTTGGCTTAATCTTTCTGATTAGTGCTTGCGCTGTTAGTGTGACTGGATCCCATGTCTCTGAGAGTGGCGGTGCATAGCATGTCTCAGCCTTCGCTAGTTCCCTTAGAGTCATCTCCTTGGTTATTGCGTAGGACAGAGCGTTTATTCTTGGAGCCACACCCTCGCCGCCAATAATCTGGGCTCCAATAACCTTCTCCGTCTCCTTGTCAACAACAATCTTAATGGTTATTGGCATGGCTCCGGGATAATATGATGCCCTAGTCTTCCCACTTAACACCATTGAGATGGCTCCTATACCAGCCCTCTCCGCGAATGCCTCAGTTAATCCAACGGCACCTATCTCTAAGTCAAATAGCCTCGTTACAGCCGCGCCCAAAACTCCTGAGAATACCGCGTATCCACCAGCAGCATTTGTCCCTGCAACTCTAGCCTGTCTCACGGCTGTTGTGCCGAGCTGACTGACTGTTGGCCGCCTAGTGACCAAATGTATTGACTCAACGCAGTCCCCGCATGCATAAATGTCTTTAACATTTGTCTCCATGCGCATATTAACCTTAATCAGCTTTGTCTCGCCTAAGGCTACCCCAGCCTTCTCTGCTAGCTCCGTGTTCCCCCTAACGCCAGTTGCGACTACGACGATGTCTGCTGGAATCTGTTCTCCAGCGACCATTACGCCTGTAACTTCATCTCCACCTAGGATCTCATCAACAGACTTCCCAGTAATTATTCTAATGCCCTTGCCCTCAAGCTCCCTCTGAACCATATCCGCCATATCTTTGTCGAGCATTGCCGGTAGAACCTGCGGTAGCAGCTCCACGACTGTCGTCTTTATGCCGCGTTCCACGAAGGCCACGGCTATCTCTAGACCGATTAGCCCGGCCCCTACAACTACCGCAGTCTTAGCCTCCTTAAGAGCCTCAAGTATCCTCTCCCCATCCTCGATTGTCCTGAGCGTGTAGACTCCTTTTTTTTCTCTTCCCTTAATAGGCGGCATGACGGCTCTCGCGCCAGTAGCAATTATTAGACTGTCATATTGAATTGTCTCCTCGCGTCCATCCTTGTATTGCACATTAACAGTTTTAGCCTTCGCGTCAATGCCGGTCACATTTACCTCTGTTCTGAGATCGATTTTATTCATCTTGAAGTATGAGGGTGAAAATATTATAAGGTCTTGGAAGCTCTTTATATGCCCGCCTATAACAAATGGTAATCCGCAGCGAGAGTACCCCGCGTAGCGCTCGTTTGTAAACATTATTATTTCGGCTTGTTTATCAGTTAGCCTGACAGCGGCAGCGGCATCGCATCCAGCTGCATGAGCACCTAAAATGACTATCCTCTTAGGCATGTTCTCCATCTCTTCTTTGGCTTCTAACTAATTAGCTATTTCTTTGCCTGCTCTCTATACCACGCTACTGCCTGATCAAAGGTCATGAGATCTTTTAGTTCTTCGTTCAATTTTGATGGCTCTATAATTATTAGCCATCCATCCCCATAAGGGTCGCGGTTAACTGTTCCCGGGTCTTCAGTAACCTTCTCATTAACCTCAACAACTTTACCAGATAATGGAGCTACTAGATCTGATACCGCTTTAACTGACTCTATTGTCCCATACGGGTCTCCCTTATTAATCTCTGTTCCAGCGCCCGGCAACTCGACGAAAACTATTTCACGTAATTGCTTCTGGGCATAGTCGGTCAATCCAATCCTGGCTTTATTACCTTCAATTTTAACCCATGCCCACTCTTTAGAGTAATATAATCCCTCGCGGACCTCATAACCCTCAACGTTAACCATTTTTTCACCCCAATGACCTTAACCATATTATGGCTCTTCTTAAAATTTAAAATTAACGTATAATTCATTTAAATTAAATGTGTTATGCAGCAATGGCCAAGAAGGTTTTCATTTCCGGGCCGATTCAGGGGATGGAGAATAAACAGTCCTATAGGGATAGGATAAATGCTCTTCTCATGAAATATGGTTATGAGCCAATTGATCCATGGAAACGCGAGATGATTCTTTATCGGGTGCGATTAGACTCAGATTGGTGGAGTCGTGTTCCACCGAGAGAGTTTATTAAGAGGGATCTTGAGGATATTGATAGGTGCGATGCGCTAATCGCTTATCTTCCAAGGCTTTCGGCTGGAACATGTATGGAGCTATTTTATGCCAAGATTAGAGATAAGAAAACCATAACCATTTGTAAAATTAGGAATCCAAGTCCATGGATAATAGAGCATTCCGATATGATCATTAAGAATTTTAAAGAGCTCGAAAAACTCCTTAAAGAGGGAATATAGTTCTAAGAGTCCTGTGTAGCAGGTTCCTTTTCCCCAATCTTCTCTAGGAACTCTGATATTGATGACGCCTTTACAATATTTTTTACAATAATCATCCTTCCACGCACTAGTTCAAAAAGTTTCCTAATCTCCCCCTCATCCAGCTTCGCCATATTTATGTAGATCATTGCTGAGAAGTACTGTGCGAATAGGTATGGGTCTCTGCGTATTATGAGTGGCGCGTGCTCCGCAACCAATCTAAATGTGCCAACATCATCAACCTCAATAAACTCCTGAACCATAATATGCCACCAAAATCTCAATCTCTCTGGCGAGCCTTATATTTTATTTTCTTCTTTAATCTCCCTTAAATGGTCATTTATAATGGACTTTAGCATATCAAGAGTGTTTATGGGTTTAAGGGTTTCCCTGCTCTTAATAATCTTTTTGATCTCCTCCTTATCTGCATATGGTAGCCCATTGATCCATCTAATTTTCACTTTATCTGCCGAGATGACTGGCACATGATATTCCTCAAAAACTTCTAGGGCATGATGTGATATTTTGCCCCCAACTATAACGGCCTTAACGCCCCTGATTACTAGACTTTTGGCTGTGGCTGGACCTCCACCGCTTGGATCTAATATGAAGACGATGTCCCCAACCCTAACATCATATACTTTAAAGGTTCTTTCAAGCCCCTCCCTAGTGAAGGATTCTATCGGCTTTAAAAGGGTTAATCTCTCTTTAGTGCTTATCTCATCTAGGTGCTGAAGGTGACTGAGCATCCGCCTATAAGTTTCTATCTGCGTCTCCTGCTCAGCTATTTTATTCCTGAGAACTCTTATCTCCTCAAGGAGATGTTGGTACTCCCTTTCGCGCCTTATCTGAGCAGTCTCCCTGCTATGAACTTTATCTAAAGCCACTTTCAGGGACTCGATTTTAGCTTCAAGTTCTTTTATTTTTGATTGAAGTTCTCTATTTGCGGCTTGTAGAAGCCTATTTCTCTCCCTTTCAAGCATGAGCTTCTCCGTTAACCTTTTAATCGCCTCCTTAAGCTTTTCCTTTCCTTCAGAATTATTCTCTATGATATATTCATGCTTAGCATCCACCCCACTTAAAATTTTTATCGCATTAGATATACTACGTCCTCTGGCAACTAGATCCTTAACGCGGTCTGGTGGAAGGTTGCATCCAAGTTCTCTAAGCTTGGCATCAACTTGCTCAAACTTGTTTTTGTAGTGGTGGTAGGCTTTAACAGCCGCTGCCAGCGCATCCTCCTCGTGAATGTTTTGTGTTTTGACTCCATATCGCTCAGCATAAATTTTAGATAGCCTCTGCTTCTCCTCTGAGCTCATGGGGATAGCTGGCTCAAATAATATGGCATTCATTTTTCTTGAAAGTTTTTCTAGAAGGTTAGGCGAGGGGGATACATCGCTTGAGATTATGGTGGGCTCACCAAACTCCCTAATCCTTTCAACGATCTTTGCAAGGGGCCATTCCCTATGACTTTCGATGAGAATAGGCGTCCCATCAAGCGATAATATAGCTAAGCCGCAATTAAGTCCTGGATCAACACCAATGATTAATTTCCTCGCCCTCTCCGATCCCACCATCAATAAACTATAAGGGAAAATACAATTTATATAGATAACCCCAATTCTAAACTATTTTGACTTGATAAATTTAATCATTTAATCCAGATAATCCAGATTTAAGCGGCATTTTTATCCGCTCTAACACATCATTTAAATTCTTAGCTACACCATATTTCCTCCTAAAAAACTTCACTATATTTGAGATATCCCTCCTTAGAAGCATCTCGGCGCTTGGATTATTAGATCTTACGAATTGGGGCCAGTCTATTATTAATACATGCCAATCCGGTGTTAAGATAACGTTGTATTCACTTAAGTCTCCGTGAATTACGCCAACCTTAACATAGGCCAATCTTATATTCTCTAAGATCTCGTCTAAAATTGATTCCGGATCTGGCAGGTTACTGAAACGAAAGAGGCAATCACCCTCTATCATGCCCATAACAACTACATGCCTATTCTGAGCTATGGGCTTTGGCACTGATACACCGCATGGATAAACTAGCTTAAGAGCCTCGAACTCCCTTTCAGCCGCCAATCTTGATTGATAGAGCCAGGTTGTATGCCTCTTGTCAAGAACATATCCTCTTAACTTTCTTGTTTGGCGGAAGCTCGTCCTACCCAGTCGATGAAATTTCACAGCAACTCTCTCGCCATTCTGTGTTAAGGCATCATATACGTCTGATTCCTTACCCACGCCAAAAGGTTTACCGAGCGAATCAAGTGTCCCGGCCTTGACAAGGGCATTTAAAGCCAGGCAATCGTATCCGGCCGTATTCAACATGTAACCAACGTAGGATCCGACCCAGCGATATATTAATCCAAGCTCAGATAGCTTCTCAAGCCTATATTTAACCTCCTTCTCCGGTAGGCCACTTAACCTAAGAATATCTCTCTCCGGAACAAATCTATGGCGGCTTAAATCAACTTCTATGACAGATAACATTCTAAAATCTTCCGTCTCAAGATGTGGGAAGACCCTTACGGCCACCTCAACCGATGACATACCATTAATAATAGCTTTCATTCTCATAAATACACAGTGTCATTCACTCGTAAGATTCCTAAAACCCAAGGCAGGCTTAACATGGCGAAAAGCAATAGAACCTTTGTATATAGAAAAATTTAAGTTTGTGTAAGTGTCTATTTTCGACGGTCTATTGGCATTTATCCCTGTTGGGATGTGGTGGAATAATTTGGGTCTGCGGTCGTTTATAAGAGGGAGTTTAAGGCTGCTTAGGCTTGCTAAAAAGCCAGGTAGAGATGAGCTTTGGCTATCTATAAAAATATGTTTTCTAGGCATACTTATAGTCGGCGCAATAGGTTTTATAGTCTATTTCCTCGCAAGCATCCTTAGACCATTAGGTGTGTGAAGATTTTGGGTGAAAAAGAGGGAGCAAAATTTTTCACTTTAAGTGTAACTGTTGGCCAAGAACTTAATGTAGCGAGGATAATGGCTGGGCGCATCGAAGCGAATAGTATTCCAGTAAAGGCAATTCTTGTGCCGGAAAACCTAAAGGGATACATAGTTGTTGAGGCTGACGGCCCACATATAATCGACCAAGCATCCGCGAATATTAGGCATGTTAAATCTAGGGTTCCAGGCGCATTATCCTTCTCTGACATAGAAAAATATATTGTAGTTAAATCTATAATCGACGAGTTGGACATTAATGACATCGTAGAGGTGGTTAGTGGACCGTTTAAGGGGATGAGGGCGAGGGTTACAGATATAGATAAGAGTAAGGAGGAAGTGACAATAGAGTTGCTTGAGGCCTCCTTTACTCTGCCAGTTACGGTACACGCGGATTACGTTAGGTTAGTGTCTAAAGGGTCGTGAGATCATGCCAGCCGAGAAAAAAATTGTCGAATTCATCGTTGAGGGCGGGAAGGCTACTGGGGGTCCACCTATAGGACCCGCGATCGGTCCTCTAGGCGTTAACGTTGTTGCAGTAGTGAATAAGATCAATGAGCTGACTAAAGAGTATACTGGCATGAAAGTTCCGGTTAAAGTGATTATTGATCCGGAGACAAAGGTTTTTGAGGTTGAGGTTGGTATACCGACTACAGCCGCCCTAATCCTTAAGGAGGTTGGTGTAGAGAAGGGTTCAAGTAAGCCGAATGTTGAGAAAGTTGGTAACCTCACAATGGAACAAGTGATTAAAATTGCTGGAATAAAGCGGGGTAAGCTTCTGGCAAAAACTTTAAAGGCGGCTGTTAAGGAGGTTGTTGGCAGTTGCGTGAGCATAGGTATTACAGTTGAGGGGAAGGATCCAAAGGTTGTTTTAAGGGAGATTAATGAGGGAAAATATGATGATCTGTTCAAGAAGGCTGAGGAGGCAAAGTAGTATTCTCCATTAGCGATGGGGGTTTGATTAAATGCCTATAGGAAGAAAATATATATTGGAAGCAATTAGAGAGATGCGCACAAGGACTCCAAAGAGAAACTTTAAGCAATCAGTTGAGCTGATCATTAATCTTCGGGATGTGGATTTAAGCAAGCCGGAAAACAGGATTCAGGAATTAATTGAGCTGCCTCATCCAATAGGAAAAAAGGTTAACGTATGTGTTTTTGCTACTGGTGATATGGCGCTTAAAGCTAAGAGGGCTGGCGCGGATATGGTTTTAGAGAAGGAGGATATTGAAGGTATGGCCAATAATAAGAAGAGGCAGAGGCAGCTAGCGAGGTCTTTTGACTCCTTCATTGCTGCTGCCCCATTGATGCCCCTTATCGGTAGAGTCTTTGGTGCTATTTTAGGTCCAAGAGGAAAGATGCCTACGCCGGTACCCCCAACAGCCGATATGGAGAGGGAGATTGAACGGCATAGAAGGCTCATTATGGTTAGAACTAGGGGGCAGCCAGTCTTAAGTTGCCGTATTGGCACAGAAGATATGAGTGACGAAGATCTCGCCGACAACATCGATGTCGTCTTAAAGAAGGTTGAGGGGAAGCTTAAGAGGGGAATAAAAAATATAGCCTCAATTTATATTAAGGCGTCGATGGGCCAGCCAGTAAAAGTTAAGTTTGAGGAGGATTAGTGTTGCTAGCCCAAACCCATAGCTCACTTATCGAGAAAACTGAGAAGGTTAAGGAGATAAAGCTGCTCCTCAACGAATACCGCGTTCTTGGGATTGCAAGCTTACATAAAGTTAGGGCTCAACAGCTCCAGGAGATGAGAAGCAAACTTAAGGGCATAGCATATCTAAAGGTTTATAAGAACACGTTGGTTAAACGTGCTCTCAAGGAAATCAAAGATGACTTCTCTCTAGAGAATCTCTGGGAGTACATGCAGGGATCTAACGTTTACATCTTCACAAACTATAACCCATTTAAGCTGGCGTTGCTTCTTGAGAGGAGTAAAGTTAGGGTACCAGCTAAGGCTGGTGATGTTGCCACAGAGGATATAATTGTTCCGGCTGGTAATACTGGCTTACCGCCGGGTCCAATAATTAGTCAGCTTAATGCTGTTGGCATACCGACGCGTATAGAAAGTGGCAGTGTATGGGTTGCTAAAGACACTGTTGTCGCGAGGAAAGGCGAGGCTATAAACGAAAGCTTAGCCGCAGCTCTCTCGAAGCTCGGTATAAAACCCATAGAGCTGGGTTTAACCCTCAAAGCCGTATATGATGGGGGCGTTGTCCTCTCCGAGAATGATCTCAAAATAAACATAGAAGAATATGAAAAGAGTATTTGCGGTGCTCATTTAGAGGCGCTTAATTTAGCTATAAATGCCGCTTATCCAATGCCTGAAACAATAGCCTTCCTCATTAATAAGGCCATCATAGAGGCTAAAAACTTGGCTCTAAACGCTGGGGCCTTTATATCGGAGGCTCTATCAGAGTTATTATTAAGAGCTCATCTTGAAGCCTCCGCCCTAGAGGCGAAAATTAAAGAGAAATGCCCTGATTGGCAATGATACCTAGACCTTCTCAATTTTTAAACCTATTTTTTTGAGGGTTTCTAGTAGCGGCCGCTTATCTTCACCTTTTATTCCCTTCCAGTCAAGGATGATCCTGTCAACTCTCTCGAGGGTTCTCTCGATGCACTGTCTAATAATATATTCATCAGCGTCATGTAAAGCGTACTTTGGAATCATATGCCCAAACGCAGTTTCACTTAATAACGCTATGCTGGTGAACTTTTTATTGTAGTGCTGTCCGCCTATTCCAAGAGCCGTGGGATAAATTGTTTTGTTCTCGGCTGCGGCGATGGCCCCCCTAGCGACCGCTTCAGCAGCTTTTGGGTCCATCCATTGCTCGGGCGCGCTTCCAAGCTCAACGAACATTGCTGGTATATTTAGGGAGGGTCCATGATGCGTGCATTCATAGGAAACCTCGTAGGGTAGATTCATCTCATCTCTAGCATTTTTCATTTCAATTAGGGCAGCCCTCATCGCGCTTGCCGGTGAAATAGAAACTTTTCTGGGTTTTCCGCCAAGGAGCGCTTCGCCAATGTTTCCTGGAGTGTGAACTGATAATGTTGGTGTTCCGCTTTTACTGCTATGTCTGGATATAAAGATGATCATCTTTAAGTCGCTTAAAGGCGGTATATCTTGCACGTTGACTATTTCCCCCTCAATGAAGAGGAGCATAGCCTCCTCAGAGCCTCTTAAATCCCTCACATATGCTTGTTGTCCAAGAATCTTCTTGTCACTTTCTCTGAACCCAAATACTTTGATGAGTTTATCGGCTATATTTAATCCAGCCACATCAGCTCTTGAAGCCATTATAAGTATCATCTTACCGCACCTAACCAGCTACATACACTTCGCGTAAATCATTTTTAACACTTTCTACCAGCCGATAAAACAAATATTTTATTGTTCTATAAAGATAACATTAAAGGGGTGCGTGCTAAATAGAGCGATATACTTAAATAAGTATGTAAGATCCTTTGTTAATTGCTGAAGTGTCTGGAAGGTTAACGTATGGCGACCGAGTTTAAGCATATAGTGCGCTTAATTGATAGGGATATAGATGGATCTAAAACGGTAGTGGACGCTATAAGCGACATTAAAGGTGTAGGCTTGAGACTAGCTAAAATAATAGCGCATAAAGTTGGTGTCCCGCCCACTACGAGGATAGGTTTTCTGTCAAGCGAGAAGATTGAGGAAATAGAAAAGATTGTTAAGAATTTATCTAAGAGTGATTTGCCAAGCTGGCTTTTCAATCGACGTAAGGATCTTGAGACCGGCGAGGATAGACATCTAATTTCATCCGATATTGATTTGACAGTTAAGACTGATATAGAGCGGGAGAAGACATTATGGTCCTGGCGGGGGTACCGTCATGCCTATAGCCTTAAGGTTCGTGGGCAGAAAACTAGGACGACTGGTAGAACTGGCAAGACTATTGGCGTCTCTAAGAAGAGAGCGAGGTGATCTCTATGGGCGACCCGAAGAAGCCAAAGAAGAAGTATGAGTCCCCAAGGCATCCATGGAGGAGCGATGTTTTAAAGAGTGATCTTATTCTGCTTGGACAGTATGGGCTGAGAAATAAGCGTGAGCTCTGGCGCGCTAAGACGATTCTCTCAAAGATCAGGAGCATGGCAAGGTCTTTGCTTAGCATGTCAGTCGATAAAAGGGCTAGGCTGGAAGCTCAGCTTTTGGGGAAATTAAGGCGTCTGGGAATATTGCCTGAAGATGCCGTGTTGGACGATGTTTTAGATATAACCGTAGAGAATATACTGGAGAGGAGGCTTCAAACAATGGTCTTTAGGAAGGGGTTAGCTAAAACTCCATACCAGGCTCGGCAGCTTATAGTTCACGGTCATATAGCCATTAATGGTAGAATAGTTTATTCGCCTGGCTATCTTGTTAAGAAAGCTGAGGAGGAAGCGATAACATATGCCCCGACAAGCCCAATTAATAATCCTAGTCATCCGTTAAGACTTAGCATAGAAGCGGCGCCTGCTCCTGAAAACAGAGGTTAATGGAGGTCTTAAGGGCATGAGCGGTAAGAAGGAAGAGCTTAGGTGGGGTATAGCCCACATATACAGCTCATATAATAATACTATAGTTCATATAACAGATCTCTCTGGAGCCGAGACTATTGCTAGAGCCTCTGGAGGAATGTTTGTTAAGGCTGATAGGCAGGAGTCCTCACCATACGCCGCGATGAGAGCCGCCGCATACGCGGCTCAGATAGCTAAGGATAAAGGCATAAACGCCATTCACATAAAAGTTCGCGCCCCAGGGGGCATAGGACCTAGGACGCCCGGCCCAGGCGCCCAGGCGGCTATAAGGGCTCTTGCTAGGGCTGGCTTTAAGATGATTGGTCGTATAGAAGAGGTTACTCCGCTTCCTCATGATGGGTGTAGGCGGCCTGGTGGGCGTAGAGGTAGAAGAGTATAGCATTTTTGGTGGAAGAGATAAGGTATGCGTGTAACTATGCTTAAGAGGGATGAATTGACCGCCAATTTTATAGTTGAGGGTATAAGTGCCGCTATGGCGAACACGCTTAGAAGGATAATTCTGGCGGAGGTTCCGACGATGGCTATAGATGATGTCATAATATATGAGAATTCGTCGGTTCTGCATGACGAGATACTTACCCTTAGACTTGGTTTAATCCCCATTAAAACCGACCTGAAAACCTATAACCTTCCAGAGAAATGCGATTGTAAGAGTGATCTTGGCTGCCCAAAATGTAGAACAATATTTACGCTTGATGTTGAGGCTAAGAAGGGTGTACGTATAGTCTATTCAGGCGATCTGGTTTCAGAGGATCCGGAGATAGTTCCTGTAAGTGATAAGATACCTATAGTTAAGCTCATTACTGGGCAGAGGGTTAGACTTGAGGCTTATGCGAAGCTGGGTAGAGGTAGAGATCACGCCAAGTGGCAGCCCGTCTCAGCCTGCATATATAGGTATAAGCCAATAGTTAAGATAGATGAGTCCAGATGCGATGCATGTGGTAAATGCGTCGAATACTGCCCAAGAAAGGTTCTAGTTAAGGAAGGCAATAAAATAGTTGTTGCTAGGGAGATAGATTGTATTCTATGTAACGATTGCATTAAAGCTTGCGGAGTTAAGTCTCCGCCGATAACCATAAGCTGGGATCCAAGCGCTTTCATATTTTATGTTGAATCGGTCGGCTCATTGCCGGTTGGCACGATAATACTTGAGGCCCTTAAAATATATGAAGAAAAATTTATGGAGTTTATGAATTTAGTTGAGAGTGTGCTGTAAAATGAGGAGGAAAAAAGCAATAAACCCAAATCTATCCGCATTACTTCGCCTGCTTAAAAAGGCTTCAAACGAGCATAAGGCAAGGATATGGAGAGCAGTTGCTGAATATCTTTCTGGGACGCGTAGTAGGCGCATTGCAGTTAATATAAGCCGAATAAACCGCTTTACACGTGAGGGGGATGTGGTGGTTGTTCCGGGAAAGGTTTTAGGAGCTGGTATGCTGGATCATCCTGTGACTGTCGCGGCCTCCGCTTTTTCTAAGCAGGCCCGCGAAAAGATACTTATGGCTGGAGGGAAATGCTTATCCATACCCGAGCTAATAGAATTGAATCCCGAGGGCTCGAATGTTAAGATAATTGGGTGAAGCGGATTGAAGGTTCCACCAATAGATGAGAGAACAAGAATAATAGATGCTACTGGGCTGATACTTGGTAGAATGGCTAGTATAGTTGCTAAAAAATTGTTAAATGGTGAGAAGATCATTATAGTGAATGCGGAGAAGGCCGTTATTTCCGGAGACAAGTACATAATTATTAATCAATACCGTGATTATTTACAGATAGGCCACCCGGGAAAGGGCCCGCTTCATCCGAGAAGACCAGATAGAATGGTTAGAAGGGCTATACGTGGGATGCTCCCATATAAGCAGCCGCGTGGTAGGGATGCTTTTAAGAGACTTAGGGTATATATGGGCGTGCCTACGGAGCTCAGAGGCAGGCCGATGGAAACGATCCCTGAAGCCAGCGCCAGCAGACTTAAAGGTAGGTACATAACGGTTCTTGAGGCGTCCCAGCATATTAAAGGTTAAGTAGTGTGGTGGAGAATATGACGGATAGTTCTGTATCAAAAAAGGTTTTGGTTGTGAGTGGTAAGCGGAAGACATCTATTGCGAGGGCTGTTATCAGACCAGGGAAGGGTAGAATACGCATAAATAATATACCTTTAGAAATATACGAGCCCGAAGCAGCCCGCCTCAAAATACTTGAGCCCCTCTTAGAGGCTGGGGAAGAAGTTTGGAAGAACCTTGATATAGATGTTAATGTTCGCGGCGGCGGCTTTATGGGGCAGGCTGAGGCAGCTAGGATGGCTGTTGCCAGAGCCCTTGTCAAGTGGACCAAGAGCTCGGCGCTCAAATCAGCTTTTCTAAGGTTTGATAGGGTGCTCCTAGCAGGAGATCCGAGAAGAAAGGAGCCTAAAAAGTATGGTGGGCCGGGCGCTAGAGCCCAGGATCAGACAAGCTATAGGTAGTTTTTGGGAGGAATATTCATGATAATCCCTGTAAGATGCTTTACCTGTGGTAAACTTATTGGCGATAAATGGGAAGAGTTTGCTAGAAGGGTTAAGGCTGGAGAGCATCCCGGGAAGGTCTTAGATAGCCTAGGCTTAACCAGATACTGCTGTAGGCGCATGCTTCTCTCCCATGTCGAAATAATGGATGAGGTGGTAAAGTTCTTTGAGAAGAAGGCTGAGTTTGAGGAGGAAGGCTGATGGCTGCTATAATTGAGGATATTAAGGCGAGAAAAGTTTTTGATAGTAGAGGCGACTTAACCATAGAAGTTGAGGTGGCGACGGCAGAGGGTTTTGGCGTAGCCTCTGCTCCGAGCGGCGCTAGTAGGGGTAAAGCTGAGGTAGTAGCCTATCCTGGGGGCGGAGTGGAAGAGGCTATAAGGAAGGTTGAAGAGCTTATTGCCCCTGAGATAATTGGGATGAGCGCTGACGAGCAGGAGGAGATAGATTATTTATTGCACGAGCTTGATGGAACAGAGAATTTTATGAATATTGGCGGTAATACGGCATATGCTGTCTCTCTGGCGGTCGCGGATGCCGCGGCTAACTCGTATAATATGCCCTTATTTCGGTATCTTGGTGGGCACTTAGCCTCTCAGCTGCCATATCCTCTCGGTAACGTTCTTGGCGGGGGTAAGCATGCTTTAGGAAAGGTTCCGGACATTCAGGAGTTTCTTGTCCTTCCGGTAGGCGCAAAATCTTTTATGGCTGCGGCTGAGGCGAACATTAAAGTTCACAGGAGAGTTAGAGATTTATTGGTTAAGATTGATCCAAACTTTACTGGTGGGAGGGGGGATGAGGGCGCGTGGGCTCCATGCATATCAAACGAGAAGGCGCTTGAAATAGTCTCAAAGGCTTGTGAAGAAGTTTCTAATGAAGTTGGCTTCGAGTGTGGGCTTGGTTTAGATATAGCGGCGTCAACCCTCTGGAATCCGGGGAAGCAGCAGTATATATACGCCAACGAGGGGATCAAAAGAGATTCAGGTGAGCAGATTGAATATGTTTTAGGGTTAATTGAAAGATATAAGCTTGTTTATGTTGAGGATCCGCTCCATGAGGATGACTTTAAGGGCTTTTGCGAATTGACTTCTAAGGCTAGGGGGTGTCTCATATGTGGGGATGACCTCTTTGCCACAAATGAGAAGCGCCTTAAGATGGGTGTAGAAATGAACGCTGGGAACACCGTGATAATTAAGGTTAACCAGGTTGGGACTCTAACAGATGCTTTAAAAACGATTATGCTTGCTAAGGAGAATGGTTATGTTCCAGTTATCTCCCATAGATCTGGTGAAACAACTTCCTTCCATATTGCGCACTTTGCGGTGGGCTTTGGATGCCCAATAATAAAGACGGGGGTTGTGGGCGGGGAGCGGTTAGCTAAAATCAACGAGCTAATATATATTGAGGAAATATTAGGTGAAAGGGCTAAAATGGCTAGGCTTAAAATTTAATGGGGGTGTGTAATGTTTGTCTAAGGAGAAGCCTGAGAGCGAAATTACAGCTATTGAGGGGCTTTTACTCCCCCAGGATGTTTTCTTATCATATGGAGTGCACATAGGAACAAAGATTAAGACTGGAGATATGGAGCCCTTCATCTATAAGGTTAGGGCGGATGGTCTCTATATTCTGGATATAAGAAAGATTGATGAGCGCATAAGAGTTGCAGCAAAGTTCCTCAGTAGATTTGATCCGCCGAAGGTTATAGTCACAGCCGTTAGGCTCTACGCGAAGGAGCCAGTTGCAAGGTTCTGTGAGGTGACTAAGGCTACTCCCATGATAGGCCGTTTTCCTCCAGGCTTATTCTTAAATCCGCTATATCCTGGGAGACTTGAGCCCGATGTTGTGCTGGTTTCTGATCCAAGGGCTGACTCGCAGGCGGTTAGGGAGGCCACGGAGATAGGTATTCCAGTGGTAGCCTTATGCAGCACGGACAACGACTTCACAAATATAGACCTAGTTATACCAACAAATAATAAGGGTAGAAAAGCCTTAGCGGTAATCTACTGGCTTCTGGCCAGGCAGATCCTGCGGGAGAGAGGCGAGTTGCCGCCAGACGGGGAATTATCAGTGCCAATAGAGGAGTTTGAGGTTAAGCTTGTTGAGAAGACCCAGCAAGAGTAATTATATTACCATGGAATTTTTAGGGTCCTCAATAGTCAAGTAGATTTTAGAGGTTAATATTTTATTTCTTTTAGCATGATAGTTAGTATTGGTTTGAGGGGGCTCTTCATTGAAGGTTAGGTATGCCAAATATGCCGGGAGCTTCTATGCTGGCACAAGAGAATCTCTTATTCGGCAGATAGAGGAATGCTTCACGCATAAGTTTGGACCAGGCAGTCTCCCTTCGCTCCAGGAGGTGGGTGAGAGGAAGATAATTGGCTTAGTCTGTCCTCATGCTGGGTACATGTATTCTGGCCCGGTTGCAGCCAACGCATATCATAGGCTATCTATGGATGGACGCGTGGAAGTCTTCATTATCATGGGGCCAAATCATCAGGGCATTGGAAGTGGGGTTGCATTGATGGATAAGGGTGTTTGGCGAACCCCCCTTGGTGACGTTGAAGTGGACGGCGAGATCGCTAGGGAAATACTTCGCCACTCAAGCATAATCGATGTTGATGAGCTGGCGCATGCCTATGAGCATTCAATAGAGGTTCAGGTCCCCTTCCTACAGTATATATATGGGCAATCACTCAGGTTTGTCCCAATATGCTTTTTAATGCAGGATCTTGAGACGGCCCGTGAGGTTGGGCAGGCCCTTGCCGAAGCGCTAAAGGATAAAAACGCGGTTATAATAGCCTCTTCAGATTGGACGCACTATGAACCTCAGAGGGTCGCGTATGAAAAGGATGGCGAGGCAATTAATGCCATCCTAAAGCTGGATGAGAAATTATTTTATTCTATTCTAGAGTCTAGGCGTATGACCGTATGCGGTTATGGCCCCATCGCGGCCCTTATAACGGCGGCTAAGAGGCTTGGCGCTAGGAACGCTGAGCTCCTGAGCTATAAGACAAGCGGGGATATGACTGGCGACACGTCTGCAGTTGTGGGCTATGCTGCAATATCAATAACTAAATGAAGGCTCCTAAGTTGAAGGAGACTTCAAAGGCGTCGGCCCCGGCTAAGGTGATCCTATTCGGCGAGCACTTCGTGGTTTACGATAGGCTAGCGGTAGTTATGGCTATAGATTTAAGGGCGCATGTCGCGGTTAAGCCTAGAAGAGATGACAAGGTGCTTATTAGGTCTAATACGATGGGCCTATGCGGGGAGTTCACATTTAATGGTAATTGCAAGATGATTGGTACCTTCTCTGATAGCGTTAAGCTCAGGCCAATCTACATTGCGGCAAAGAATGTTCTTGATCTCTCTGGGGCGAGGGTTGGCCTAGATATAACTGTTGAATCGCAGATACCGGTGGCGGCTGGGCTAGGCTCCTCAGCCGCTGTTTCTGTTGCCACGACGGCCGCCGTAGGTAACCTCTTAGAAATGAACTTAAGCAGAGACGATATATTTAAGCTGGCTTTGGAGACTGAGAGAATTGTTCATGAGAACCCCTCAGGGGTTGATCCAGCCATATCAACTTATGGCGGTGTTCTAGCCTATAGGCGGAGTAAGGGCATTAGGGAGCTGAAGGTGAATATTGATCTTCCGCTGGTTTTGGGTGATACGCTGATCATGCGCAATACCCGCGAAATGATTCTACATGTTAGTGAGCTCAGAAGGCTTTATCCAGAAGTTCTTGATGGGATTATGGATATTGGGGATCTCGTCGCCAACCTTGCAATCAAAGCCATTGAAAGTGGCAATCTAAAGGCCCTTGGACATTTAATGAACATTAATCATTCCCTGCTATATGCGATTGGAGTATCAAATTTGGCTATTGAGGGGCTTGTTTGGGCGGCTAGGGAGGCTGGGGCGCTTGGCGCTAAGATAACTGGTGCTGGCGGTGGAGGATGCATTATAGCGTTATCTCTGCCAGACCGTTTACACCGGGTTGCAGAGGCTATTAGGATGGCTGGAGGAATACCACTTGTTGTTAATACTACGTGGGAGGGGGTCAGAATTGAGGAGTGAACTAACAATCCTTAAGCTGGGCGGCTCAGTTATAACCTTTAAGGATAAACCATTGACGCCAAATATGCCCGCGATAAGACGCTTAGCTCATGAAATAGCCATCTCCGGCTCGTCTCCGCTTATAATAGTCCATGGAGGCGGAAGTTTCGGCCACTCATTGGCCGCTGAATATAAAATTGCTGAAGGATTGAAGAATCAGGGACAGATGATTGGTTTCTCTAAAACACATAATATGATGGCTAGACTAAATATGCTTGTCGTTGAGGCCCTGCTGGATGTGGGTATTCCAGCGGTCGGATTCGCGCCCTCATCCTTTATCATTACTAGACGTTGTAGGATCATAGGCTTGCATAGGGACATTCTGGATCAGGCTATTAAGACAGGCTTTACGCCAGTCCTTTATGGAGATGTAGTGCTAGATTACGATCAGGGATTTGCGGTTCTCTCTGGGGATCAAATAGCCGCTAAGCTTGCGGTGGAATTTAGCGCTAAGAGAATCATATTTGGTGTTGATGTAGACGGCCTATATACATGTGACCCAAAAGTTAATCCGGAGGCGCATCTCCTCTCCGAGGTAACCACTAGCGATCTAAGGAGAATTTCTGCTTTGGTGGGTGGCTCAAGGGCTGTTGATGTGACGGGCGGCATGATGGGGAAAATGATGGAGATAATGGATCCAGCCTCTAAAGGCATTGAGACGCTTATTATAAATGCTTTAAAGGAAAATAACGTTTATAGGGCGTTGAGAGGAGAAGGCGTGGTTGGAACGAGAATCATTAGGGGATAAGTTTAGGATAGAGAATAGAAAAAATGATCATATCAGAATTTGCCTTGAGCGTAATATTGAGGCGAAGAGTATTTCAACGGGCTTCGAGGACGTCTATTTAATACATAGAGCCCTTCCAGAAATCAATTTAAGCGAGGTTAGAACAGAGACCTCTTTCCTTGGCCATAATTTTTCAGCGCCAATTATTGTTGAGGGCATGACTGGCGGAACAGAAAGAGCCATGGAGATAAATGCCGCGATAGCTGAGGCTGTTGAGGGGCTCCGCCTTGGTATGGGCGTTGGGAGCCAGAGGGCCGCCATAGAGAAGCCGAGCCTAGAGCGAACCTATAGGATTGTTAGGGAGAGAGCTCCGAACGCCTTTATAGCTGCGAATATTGGTGGGGCGCAGCTCGCGGCTGGATACGGTATAAAGGAGGTTTCCTCCATTATTGAGATGATTGGTGCAGACGCCTTAGTAATACACTTAAATTCCCTTCAAGAGGCCATTCAACCTGAGGGAGAGACATTATACGCCGGAATACTATATAAAATAGGCGATCTGACCAGTAGGCTTAATGTCCCCATCATAGTTAAGGAGACTGGCTGTGGTATATCATGTGAGGTTGCCCGTATGCTTGAGAAGGCTGGTGTCTCATGCATTGATGTCGCTGGAGCTGGAGGGACAAGCTGGGCTGCCGTGGAGTATTATAGGGCTGTTGAGCGTGGCGATGAGCGCGGCCGGGATCTCGGTTTACTCTTCTGGGACTGGGGTATACCGACGGTTGTCAGCTTGGTTGAGGTTGTCCACTCGGTTAAAATTCCAGTTATATCTTCTGGTGGAATCAGGTTTGGGCTGGATATAGCTAAGTCGATCGCTTTAGGGGCATCCCTGGCCGGAATAGCTCGACCAATCCTTTTAGCCGCGTCGAGGGGCCCAGAGGAGACCAAAAGAGCTCTGAACTCTTTAGTTAGTCAGCTTAAATGCGTTATGTTTTTGGTTGGAGCTAAATCCATAGAGGATTTAAGGAGGGCTCCGTTGGTTATAGTTGGCAGGACCGCAGAGTGGCTTAGGGCGAGGGGCTTTAACCCAGATCTACTGTATGCTAGGAGGAGTGTATCAGAGTGGACCTGTTTGATATAGAAGCCTATTTAGAGGAGACTGCCAGGAAGATTAATGCCCATATAGAGAAGTATATTCCAAGGCTCCTCTCTGGAGACTCGCTGATTTTCAGGATTCTTCCGCCTAGATATCGCCTAGACTTTAATGCTCTTAATAGGGCTATTAACGAACCGTTATGGGAGTTCCTTGACAGGGGTGGTAAGCGGTGGCGCCCGGCGCTATTCCTTCTAATATACGAGGCTCTGGGAGGAAAATCTGAGGATGCCTTAGATTTCGCTATAATCCCAGAGGTTATACATAATGGAACATTAATAGCCGATGATATTGAGGACTCATCTGAGATGAGAAGGGGTAAACCCTGCACATATAAAATTTATGGCTTAGACATAGCCATAAACCTATCACAGTCAATGTTCTTCCTACCAATGATTGTCTTAAGTGATAAGCGGGATAAAATCCCCCCAGATGTCGCAAGGAGGTTATATGAGGTTTTTATCCAGGAGATGATAAACCTCAGCTTCGGACAGGCAATTGACATAGCTTGGCATAAGAATTTGGTTCCCGTAGAGGATCTCTGCGAGGAGCATTACCTGCAGATGTGTGCTTATAAGACTGGGACTCTCGCGAGAATGTCCGCGAAGATGGCTGCGGTCCTAGCCGGGTCGAGTGACAATGTTATTGAAGGTGCTGGGAGGTTCGCCGAGTCCATAGGCGTGGCATTTCAGATTCAGGATGATATACTGGATATAACAGGGGAAGAGTTCGCTAGGGGTAAGGGGGGTCTTGGCATGGATATAACAGAAGGAAAGATAACCCTGATGGTGATATATACGTTGCGGAGGGCTAATGAAGACGAGAGGGCGGAGCTTTTGAGGATACTTGGGATGCATACAAGGGATGAATCTCTTAGGATGAGGGCTATTGATATAATGCGGAAACATGGTGCCATAGAATACGCAAGGAGCGTTGCCTCTAGTTTGGTTGAAGACGGCTGGAGCAACATAAATAAGTTAATACCTGAGGGAGATGTCAAGAAAAAGATTAAGATGTTCGCAGAATATCTTATCCAGAGAAAAATATAATATATCTCTATTTAGGGGTTGCCCAGAATTGAACTCCACAACAGTGAACTTTGACGCGGTTAGGGCTTTAGCAAAGAAGATTGCTCTGTTAAACGCAATCTCCTATGGAGGAAAGGCTCAGAGCAAGCCTGTTCTAGGAAGGATTCTGGGGGAAAGACCTGATCTAAAGCCTCTTGCCAAGAATATTATGGCGATAGTTGAGGAGGTTGTTCAGGAGGTTAACAGTCTATCCCAGAGCGAGCAGACGATTCTCCTAAAAACTCTTTGGCCAGAAGCCTTGGCGGCTAAGGCTAAGGAGGAAAGGGCTGAGGAGAAGGGGCTTCCACCGCTACCGAATGTTGAGAAATGGGGGCGCGTTGTCACAAGGTTTGCGCCGAACCCCGACTGCGTCCTACACATAGGCTCCGCGAGGGCAATAATTCTCTGCTATGAATATGCTAAAATGTATAGGGGAAAGTTTATTTTAAGATTCGAGGACACGGATCCGAGGCTAAAGAAGTCCTCTCTGGAATTTATGGATTTAATAAGAAGGGATTTAGAGTGGCTTGGTTGTCCGCCGGATGAAGAATATATTCAAAGCGATAGAATAGAAATCTACTACAAGTATGCTGAGAAGCTCCTCTCTGATGGATGCGCCTACGTCTGTTTATGTAAGCCAGATGATTTTCATGCTAGGGTGATGGCTGGGGAGCCCTGCCCATGTAGGGATCTACCGCCTGAGGAGCAGATGCGCAGATGGGATGCCATGTTGGGTGGGGTTTATGGTGAGGGCGAGGCGGTGGTGCGCATAAAGACTGATCTGAAGCATCCGAACCCGGCGATCAGAGATTGGCCTGCCCTCAGAATAATAGATACAAAGAAGTACCTGCATCCAAGGGTTGGCTCAAAATATAGGGTTTGGCCGCTATACAATCTTGCCTGTGGGATAGATGATCATTTAATGGGGATAACACATATTATACGTGGAAAGGAGCATTTAACTAATCAGGAGAGGCAGAAGTATCTATACCGCTATCTAGGCTGGGAGTATCCTGAAGCGATACATTATGGTAGGCTTAAGATTGTTGGCGCATCGCTCAGCAAGTCTAAGATTGTGCGCGGTGTAATTGAGGGCGTCTACACTGGATGGGACGACCCTCGCCTAGCAACTTTCCTGGCTCTTAAACGTAGGGGCATTAAACCAGAGGCTATAAAGAGGCTTATACTTGAGATAGGTCCTAGACCCGCTGATATAATAGTGAGCTGGGAGAACCTATACGCCTACAATAAGAAGATAATTGATCCAGTCGCGAACAGATTATTCTTTGTCTGGGACCCAGTAAAGCTTACTGTTGAGGGCATTATAAGGGATTTTACGGCCGAGATACCCCTACATCCAGATCATCCAGAAAGGGGTAAGAGGGTCCTTAATATTAGGCCTGTGGATGGTGTAGCGCACCTTTTAATTTCTGGTAGGGACGCTAGGCTCCTCCGCGCTGGTAGCATCATACGCTTAATTGAGCTATTTAACATTGAGGTTAAAGATGTAGGGGAGAATAATGTGAGGGCGGTCTTCCACAGCGAATCCTATAATGAGGCCAGGAAATTTAATGCGCCCCTAATCCACTGGCTTCCGGAAGGGGGCGGTGTTCCATGCGAAGTGGTGATGCCGGATAACTCAATAATTAGCGGGCTTGCCGAGCAGACAATTAAATCTGCTAAAGTTGACGATATGGTGCAGTTCGAACGCTTCGGTTTTGTCAGAATAGAGAAAATAGGCGAAGAGATAACGGCCTTCTATGCTCATAAATAGGACGCCTGATTTCTGGAAAATTTACTTTTAACCCTTTAAAAGTGGAACCGTAAGGTATATAGGGGGAAACCGCTCTCTTTAGGGTTGAATGATGAAACTGAAACTCTGTTAATGAGGTGGATGGTGTATGCCAAAACCGTTTTATGTTAAGTTTGAGGTTCCGTCTGAGCTGGTTAACGCGGTGTATGAGGCTGTGCAGGTGGCGAGTAGGACTGGGAGAGTTAAGAGGGGAACTAATGAGACCACAAAGGCTGTTGAGAGGGGGCTCGCTAAACTGGTCGTGATAGCCGAGGATGTTGATCCACCCGAGGTTGTAGCCCACCTACCACTATTATGCGATGAGCGCAAAGTACCATATCTATATGTTCCAAGCAAGGCTAAACTGGGCTCTGCCGCTGGGATAGAGGTTTCAGCAGCATCCGTCTGCATAATCGACCCAGGTGAGGCTGCCGACCTAGTGAAGGAGATTATAAATAAGGTTCAGAAGATTAGGGGTGGTTAAGGCCCTTGAGTAAGAGGGCTACAAGGGAGACTAGAGAGGTTGAGAAGGAGGCTGCGGGCCCTCCAACGCCGGCTGAGGTAATCCAGATAATGGGGCGGACAGGTGTGACTGGCGAGATAGAGCAGGTTAGGGTTAGGATACTTGAGGGGCCTGATAAGGGCAGGATAATAACTAGGAATGTTAAGGGGCCTGTTAGGCTCGGAGACATATTAATGCTTAGAGAGACTGAGAGAGAGGCTAGAAAGATAAAGTGAGATGGAATGTCTTTTATTCCAACAATAATATAATTTTAGGGTTGGAGGGTTAGATGCCTAAGCCAAGAAGATGCATATTCTGCGGCCAGGAATTTAATCCTGGAACAGGGATCATGTATGTTAATAATGATGGGTCAATATTATGGTTCTGTTCAAGTAAGTGTAGGAAGAACCATCTGAAGCTTAGCCGCGACCCCCGTAAGCTAAAGTGGACTATGTACTATGGAGTTGAGGAGAGAGCTAAGGCGAGAAGATAATTGGCATCCAAAACCAAGAATTTTCTTTAACACCAATAGAACTAAGTACTTTCTATCCAATGTGATCCTTTCTCTGTTACCTCTTTCTTCCATATCGGGACTTCTTTTTTCAGCCTTTCTATCAGCTCTATTATAGACTTAAATCCCTCCTCCCTATGCTTTGACGCGACAAGAGCATATACTATGTCTTCTCCAACCCCTACCTCTCCAATTCTATGCTCAACAATGGCGTCGATTATCCCATATTTGTTCCTTAAGTCCCCTATTATCTTTTCAAGAGCCTTTACCGCAGCTTCCTCGTAGGCCTCATACTCTAGCCTTAAAACCCTGCCCCCATCACCTCCAATACCTCTAGCTGAGCCGACGAAGATTATTACCGCGCCTACCTCGCTACTAGACTCTTTAATCTCGTTTAACAGGTGATTTATGTTGTCGAGCTTCTCTCCAACTTTAACCTTCATCATCATCCGCCCCCGACTGGCGGCAGAATCGCAATCTCGTCTCCATCCTTTAACCTACAATTAATTCTGCTTTGTTCCCCATTAACAAATACTATATAATTGTCTCTGAGGACTGGCTCTCCATCCTTATTGACGGCAACCTCCCCCATAACCGTCGTAAAGATCGTTTCCCTCCACTCCTTAGCCACGTTACTATGCCTGCCCGGTATATATTTGAGGAGGAGTTCAGCTAAGCTGGCATCATTAACCTCATACTCCTCCTCCCTAACTCCGATGAGCTCGCGTATCCTACCGAAATACTTAACCCTGACCTTAACCATTCAACTTACCTCCAACCGAGCCCTATACTCCATAATACTTTAACTGGCCCTAAAATAATTCTTTATTTAATGTTTCTTAATCTTCCCTCTTTTTCCATTTGCCGTTGCTTCTCGATGTTCTTTAGGCGGGCTTGGAGGATCGCAATCTTCGTCTTCGATAACTTCTTTGTCCTGGCTCTTGCCCTCGCCTTTAAGGCTAAAATCTTAAAGGATTGTCTATCATCCCGTGTCTCCTGTCTCTCTCCCATCTTCTCTTGGCTGTTTTCCTTAACAAATGTTACCTTTCTTCCCTTAAGATCTACCTCCTTTACGGCCCAGCCGACCGTTAGCCATGCCTCTGATGGTATGCGCCCCCTAACATTACTCCACCAGCTCCCTCGCGCATAGGCGGATTCTGGCAGCTTATCCCCAATTATCTCCTCTATCTTTTGGAAAGATATTGTAATCTCGTTTAAAGCCTTGGCTCTCTTGGCAAGGAAATTGCTGAGTCTCATATACTTGCTTTCGCGGGCTTTTGGCGTTACTCTTTTAGCGGCACATCTTAGGCATATTGTCACACCACCCTCAAATAGGACACAGTTTCCGCAGTAAATTAGCCCACAGCGGCTACAGGTGAAAAGTACGCTTCTCGGGTATATCTCCTCACAGAGAGCGCAGATATTGCCAACCTGAATAATCTTTCTCCGGGTCAACCCAAACCCTCAAAAATTTTCCTTATTTTTCTATAATTTTCTGGAGTATGCGCCTGACCTCTGAGGCAAACCTCGTTTTTAAGAGATCTTCAGCTTTCCCCAAGCTCTCCTCTAGGCTCTCATCGTAATGTATTTCTCCTAGGTATCTTTCTCCTATAACCTCTACCTCCCGCCTAATATATTCTGTATCACTCATCCTCATATTCTCGATAACACCTATAATAGGCGCCCCTATCTCTCTAAGGAGCATTATGAGTTTCTTCACCGTCTCAAAGGACATCTTAGAGGGCGTTGTCACTATCAGATAATTTGCCCTCTTAACATACTTTAATATGTCCAGCATTAGGTCGCTTATTCCTGGAGGCATATCTATTATCAGCATATCAAGTCTCCCCCAACTGGTGTATGCTAGAACTTCAAGCAAGATGTTTGTTAGGTCGGAGCCCCTTAATGGCGACAGCATGTCGCCGAGATAAAATATTAGAGACATAAATTTTATGCCATGTATCTCGGGCGGCACGATCCCCCTATCCTCAATTGGCCGCAGGCTCTTGGCGTTTAATACCACATGCGTAGTTGGGCTCGTGAAGTCTATGTCTAGTAGCCCAGTTTTAAAGCCCTCTTTGGCTGATAATAGAGCCAGGGTTGAAGCTATAACGCTCTTTCCAACCCCACCCTTGCCGCTTGCAATGGTTATTATCCTGTTTATGGCGTTCATCCTATCATTTATGATGGTTACTCTGGGGTCAATCATATTATCCTTCGCCCCTTATATCAGCTATCCAAACCCCCCTTCCACCAGAGATCTCGAAGTCCGGGCTACCGCACATGGGGCACTTAACATATGCGTGGGCAACCTCCGGAACAAAATGTATTGCCTCCCTCACATCCCCTGGCAGGTTACTCTCCCTAAAAAGCCACTTGTGCCCACACACTTTACAGATGAACCTCGCCTTGACAGTCCTTATAATGAACTTAGCTTTGGCGAGCTTATCCGACCTCAGCTGCGTTAGGGCGAACTTAAGCACCTTCCTATCAACCTGCTGCAGTTCCCCAACTAACACTATCACACTATTAACTTCTCTTAGATTCTCCCTATCAGCAGCCTCCGAGACCGCGGAGATTATCGCCTCTGCTAGAGCCCACTCATGCATAAGAAAACTTTAGAATACCTCAGAAATTAAAATATTTATGCATCCTGCAGTTAGGCTTAGAAGGTGTAAAAGTTGACTGTTAGCGAAGAATATGTAACTATGCTTTATGGCGCCGGCGGCTCATTTATGCACGGCTTTATCAAAAAATATATTCTAAAGTATTTTGGGGATCTTGAGGTACCCGGCGTTGATGTCCCGTTAAAGGCTCTCGATGACGCGGCGGCCATCGGCGACATGATTCTTAAGAGTGACTCCCATGTGGTTAAGCCAATCTTCTTTCCTGGGGGTGATATTGGACGTTTAGCCGTTTCTGGAACAGTTAATGATATCTCCGTCATGGGCGCGCAGCCAATCGCGCTTGCATGCGGGCTTGTTCTTGAGGAGGGGCTGCCCTTAAGGGATCTACAGCGTATACTGATGAGTATGCGTGAGACCTGTCTTGAGGCGGATGTGGCGATAGTTACGGGGGACACAAAGGTTGTTGAGAGGGGCGGCCTTGGAGGCTGCATAATAAATACTTCAGGCGTAGGCTTCAGGACAGAGAACCTTGAAAAAAACCTTGAGGTTGTGAGGAGATATAGGGGAGATTTCATGGGTAGGTGGCTCTTAGACTCAAACTTGAGGGCTGGAGACAAAATAATTGTCTCCGGAACGATAGGTGAGCATGGGATATCAGTATTATCGGCTCAGGATGGATTAGATTTCGGCGGGGATGTAAGGTCCGATGTTAGGCCCCTGAATAAGATGATCCAACGTATGCTCGGGGAGGTCGGCGGTGTAGTCTCAATGAAGGATCCGACTAGAGGCGGCTTGGCAGACGCCCTAAACGAGTTTGCGGAGAAGTCTGGTGTTGGAATATTAATCTATGAGGATAGGATCCCAATAAGGGAGTCTGTTAGAGCCGCATGTGAGATGCTGGGCCTGGATCCGCTTGAGATAGGTAATGAGGGTAAGGTTATTATAGGCGTTGTTAGGGAGAAGGCTGAGGATGTCCTAGATTTTCTTAGGGGAACTAGCGAGGGCAGGGATGCTGAGATAATAGGCGAGGTATCCGACAAGTTCAGTGGAGTTGTCATGGAAACCATTATCGGTGGAAAAAGGATTATACCGAGACCGATAGGCGATCCGATTCCAAGAATATGCTAGAAGCCCCTTTTAGGCTATAAGTGAAACGCGGCGTTTCAGGGCGTCCCTTATCTTAGGCTTCTTACACATTAATGTCTTGGTGATGCGGGATGAGATTGAAAACTTTAAGTTTAGCAGCCCTCGTCATGATGATGCTTGCGTCTATCGCCGCCCAGGCGGTTGCCATAGAAATGCCCATGGCTGCTGAAGATAACCTAGAAAATAAGGCAGAAGCAATGATAAACGTTGCCACTAAGGCTGAGGAAAGAGTTAATATCCTGGTGAAAAGGGTTGAAGAGAATCAGACGATTATAGACGCTATAAAGACAAACAATCTCTATGGATCCTACAATGAAATGAAGCTTCTTATAAGCCAAGGCTCAGAGATCCTAGACGAGGCTGAAGACCATTTTGAGAATGGAAACTATGCCGGCGCCATCCAGAATGCTACCGAGGCAATGAGGCTATTTAGGGACGCCTACGCGGGGATCCATCAGATCCTCTGCAAGGCTGGCGTGACGCCCCTCGAAGAGACACGTGAATTTCAGGCCCAGGGCCTCCTAGTTGCTGCTAATAGGTCTATTGAGAGGATTAGGCGCATCAGATCCATGCTAAATAATATGGGAGTCGATGATCTACTTGGAAAGGCAGAGGATCTACTGAATAATATAAGGCCGCTTTTGGAGCAGGGGGATGTTTCGGCGGCAGCCCATAAACTTGCCGAGGCGAATAATCTTATCTCGGAGGCCTTTGTCCGCATAAGGCATAGGGCTGAGGAGATGATTCAGAATAGGGCGGAGAAGTTTGTCTTGAATTTCGGGAGGATCCGCAGTGAGATCGCTAAGAGGATTAGGGAGGAAGGGTTAAATGAGACTGAGGTTCTGGAGGGGATCGGTCTCGGGAACCTCAGCCAAATCACGCAGGGTCTAGCCGATACAATTAAGAAGACGGAGCCAAAGAAAATTAAGGATGTAATCAAGGATATTATTGAGGACCTTAGGGATATAGGTGAGATACTCCGGGAGACTAGAAAGATAGTTTCGGAGAAACTGTTAATGGTGAAGGTTCAGGATATTCTTGCGAATGCCTCCGCCCTTGAGGGGAAGATGGTTATAGTTGCGGGAAACTACTGTGGACAAAAAGCGCCGGAGGGTCTTTCCGGGCCATCTGAATCGCCATCCAAGAAGGGCTGGTGGATACTTGCCGATGAGACTGGATGGATCTATGTTGTTGGGGAGGAGCGTATAGGCATTATGCGTAGGCTAATCGTCTTGGAGGGCGCGAAAGTAACTGTTGTGGGTAGGGTTGTCGTCGAGGATAATACAGTGTATATAAAGGCTATACTATCAATTCCATCCGAGACAATTATAGTGCCAATACCACCAGTAACGCCGATACCCCCAAGCAAAGTACTAGAAGTTAACGTTAGCGTGGAAAGGAGCGGAAAAGACTATCTATTGAAGGTAACCATTATGAACGTTGGTAACGAGGCGGTTGTTTTCCCGAACTCCGCCTATGGAATAACTATCGAGAGGAAGGTTGCTAGAGTCTGGATGCCAGTCCCAAGATATACGCCTATATCAGCCCAAGTCCTGACAACGCTGGATCCAAATGAGAGCGGAACAGTTGCGATTATGCTTGAGCGGCCGACCCCGGGAACATATAGAGTGGTTGTGGCGGGCTGGCTTGAGAGAAGCCGGCAGCTGGTGACAGCGTCAACCGAGTTCACAATACCATGAACTGGAAAATGGAGTCTGAAGCATCCTCTTTTTTTGTTATCTAGTGGTATCTGCTCTAAACCTTATATTCTTTCTATTGTTTATACTCGGAAGCGACGATTCTCTCAATAGTGTAAAAATTGGATGTTGATTTTTGGGATCAGGGATCAGCCAGCCTGTCATTCAGATGTTATGCCTGTCCGCGCTTTTGACCTTCATCATCCCCGTAAATACTGTTTTTTGATCGCTATTTATAATAGCTTCTCATACCATGCTCTCCTTATCGTTTTCGGCCTTAGGTCCGTTATACCCGCAAGAGCCTCTACTAATATTTCTGTCTTGGCGAGCTTTGGCTCCGGCAGCCTATTTCCATAATTATCGTATCCGATGTAGACTATGCATGGCTTTATCTCATATATCCACTCTATGAGCTCTTCGTCGAAGTCTAGTATGGGCTCTATTACTATAGCCTTCCACCTCCAATCCAGCCTAAGCATAGCCTCATAGCGCTCTCTTGGTGGAGGAGCCCGACTCAGCCCATAATCCCTATTTGTCTCAATAGTCGCCCCTAGGACAACATTAGGGCTTAGCTTATCTATAAATTCTAGATATCTCGTCGGGTTCTTTGTTAGAAATAGGAAGTGCGACCTAGGCTTGTCTCTAACAACCATTAATACACGCTCAATCCACTCGCCCGGAACCCAGCTACCCCACATGTCGCCCATGTCCGAGACGAAGATAAACTTGCCATCTGGAAGTCTCTGCCTGAGTCTCTCAGAGACAAATGTTGGATTGAAGTCCCTCGACCTGTAGGGCTCAATGCCGCGGGAAGCAAGCCTAACGGCATATTTTCTAGACCAACAGTAAATGCAATTATGCAGGCAGCCGACAATAGGATTCCAGGAGTAGGTTATCTCTCCTAGCAATGGATCACTCCACGCGAGTTATCTAGAAGTATGCCATTTTATCTGCGGTTACAACCAAAACTTAATATCCATGACTGAGATATAACAGTAATGGTCGCTTTATTGCGGCGATGAGGCGTTCTCCTCTTAACTGACTCTTATGGATGAGGAGCCCACGCAGCGCTGAGCCACTAAAACGTAGCCCTCCTAAAATTTTGTTTGGCTCTTTGGGTTCGTGGGCTCCTCATCCCCTAATTGGTCAGCGCCGGGAGTTAATAGAATCCTTCATCGCCAAAAATAATTATTTGTGGAAGCGGTTAATAACCATTAAAATATTTTGCTAATCCTTGCTATGAAATAAAGTTGGCTCGAATAGATAATCTCATATATGACCCGCGTTTTCTTTTTTATTGTGGCGGGCGATGGGGAAGTGGTCCTCCACTGAGATATGAGGATTATCTAATCATCTGAGCCCGCCACAACATTTTCATGATCTTAACGCCCCCTCTGGGTCCCTGAAAAACTATGATCAGATGGTTATGCAGACAGCTCTTTCAACAATTCCTATGGTGATCACGGCCGTTGATTCGGGTGTGAAGGCTTTTGGAGCCACGAAGGGCGCTGTTGAGACGGTTAATGCTGCTTTGACGTTTCTTGCCGCTAAACCTTTTACTTTTAGTAAAAGGTTTTGGAGGCTGCATATCAATAATAGCTGTGGATGTCCGCAAGTGATAAGGGCATGATTAAAATAATACAAGTTATAACAATGGGAGAAATAATACTACGAGTGCAGGCCGATTTCCCAGACCAGACCATCAAAATTATTGGGGTTGATTATGGTGAGGTTGAGGAGCGCCTGAGAAAACTAAAGGAGATTCTTGGGAGAGAACCAACCAGGATTTCAGGGATGCTATTAAGGCGATTGTGGATGAGATGCGGGCTGCGAAAAGGCCCCTTGCGAAAATATTCCCATTCGAGCAGCTCATGAATGTCGATCTGGAAAGCGCAATGGAAATGAGCGGTGAGGGAGTGGAGGTTCAGCCAGCATGAGATCCATAATAGACGATTACACGCTAAATGTGACGGACCTCAGCGAGTCATGTGAGCCTGTGGGCGCAGAGTGGCATGCGTGGGAGGAAGGACAAGTCGTCAAAAAATGGCAGCCGGCGAAATAGTGGAATTCCAAGTTGATGAGGGAGACAGATATAGCCTACCAGTAACTATAGTTCACATTGTAGGCTTAGAGCTTGAAATGGAGACGGCGGGCACACAAAACATAAGAAAATATGCAGTCACACTAAAAGAAAAATAGTTAGAAAATAAATTATAAATTTAATGTATCAGCGCTGTTTTGGTCCCTCTCCCTCCTCCTCATATTCTCCTCTTGGGTGGGCAGTCTTGGGCATTAAGCATTTTGAGATTAAAAGTGTCCTCCGCAGGTTTGATGTTGAAACTGGAAAGTTCATTATTAATAATATTAGCTATGAGACTGCCCGCTTGGGCCATCTGAGCACGTTTTAGGTGTCGTCGAGGCATTCGGGTTGGGCATTGATAAGTCCCATAGATTCACGCTTTATGATGATGTTGAGTTGGCTATAGGTCCAAGAGACATCGTTTATATTACGGGTGATAGCGGTTTTGAGAAGGACATTAAAAGCGGCACACCTTGGTCATGCATTAACATAGATGACATTAAGCCAGCTGAAGGTAAACCCATCATTGAAACAGTTGGGAAAAGCCTTGATGAAGCGCTTGAACCATTAAGCCTTGTTGGGCTTAATGATGCATATCTCTTCTTGAGAAATTATGAGCATTTGAGTGATGGACAGAAATATCGTTATAAAATCGCTAAGATGATAGAAAGTCAAGCCCAATTTTGGATTGCCGATGAATTCTGCTCAATTCTTGATAGAGACACGGCGAAGATAGTCGCCTTTAATATCCAAAAGCTTGCGAGGAGATTGGGTAAGGCGGTTATAGTCGCTACAACACACATCGACCTCTTTGACGATCTGAACCCAAGTGTGCATATCCATAAGCGGTTTGGGAAGGAGGTGACGGTCAAATATTATTCAAACGAGCCGGCAAGGGAATGCAGTCTCATAAAAGAAATGCGGGTGGAGGAGGGCACAACAGAAGACTGGAAGAGGCTGGCGCATTATCATTATAGGAGTCATAGAGTCATGGCGCCCAGAAAAATTTTTAGGCTTGTGCGGGGTGACGAGTTATGCGGTGTAATTATATTACTATGTAGCTATCCGCCCCCAGTATGTTTCGGCAGAAGCAACGTTTTACTGAGAATGACCCAAAGAGAACTAAATGAGAAGCTTAGCATAATAAGCCGCGTTGTTGCGCATCCAAAATATCGGAGTATAGGATTAGGGCAAAAGATTGTCAGAGAGACGCTTCATCTTGCTGGGGCACCATACATTGAGATGATAGCCGTTATGGCTAAGTATAACCCCTTTGCCGAGAAGGCGGGGATGAAAAAGATTGTGGAAAGAGAGTCACCGGGGGATCATTAAAATTATGGAGGGACTTCATAACATGGGCTTCAATATAACATTCTTAACATGCGAGAGATATGTGCTGGAAAAATTGAGTGCCTTAAGCACGAGAGAAATAGAATTGATAAAAGAAATGTTCCTAGCATATAGACACCCGCATCTTGCAAGGGCTCTTGGTGTACATGACCCATATGGAGAAAAGCAAACATATGCGGAAAGGCTTAAGGAGGCCAAAACTGAAAGGCTCGCAAAACTAATTAAAGTTTGTGGAATACTTGCCCAAACAAAAGTATATCTATTCTATCAGCAGCCCGGCACACCATGAGAGACGGTGTCTTCTATTTACTGCTCTTTTTTCGCCCAAAAAATGGCAATCTTATGCTCTTATAATCCTCCTCCAACAGAAATTTTTCCCAATCAACTTTAAACATTATAATGATGAAGATTATTAAGAGAATACTCGTTATAATAATTATGAGGATATCCCCACCTTCACCTCCAACCAGCTCTCCTATAAGCTTTATTGAGAATCTCCCACTATAAGCCAATATAAAACACATAGTTATTTTTCCAAGGAGGCAGGGTAGAAAAACCTTGGCGATTGATAGACGCATGATGCCAAGCGGTATTAAAAGCAGGTCGTCTGGTAGGGGCGTTAAGGCAAATATGAAGATAGCGATCGCCCCATATTTATTGAAGATTTTTATTATGGGTTCGATTCTCTTTCTCCTCTCTTTGCTTATGAAGGCTCCCCCATAATATCCGATTAAGTACCCAAGGGCCTCACCGAGGGCCGATCCAACTCCAGCTGAGAGCGCTAGAAGATTTGGATCAAGCAGTCCACCCAGCGTAAATATTATCACAGTATAGGGAATTGGAAAAATTATAGGACAAGTCCCAAGAAAACTCATGAGAAACACTCCAAAATAACCATATTTTATGGCTATATCCCTTAACCAGAAGGTTATTTGGGTAGGCTGGCTATTCTGTAGGAAATTTCCCGATATTATTTCATCCAACAAGATTTCATTAATATACATCGATCTTCAAACCTTTGACATAAATAATTTAATTCATCTTCAGAAGTTTTAAATGACCGTTCTATATAAATAATTTTTGTAGGATTAAGATGCGACAGAAAACACTAGAAGAATTCTGTAAACCAGTCAAATCTAACAGTCATAGAATTAGTGGAAACGCTATTTCAGAACTCGAGGAAAGTAGTGATGAAATCTTTAGAGAGGGTGAAGATGAGGTTCATGTGACAGGGATCAATGAAGTGGCGGGTATTGAGCCTAGAAATCTCCCCCCATCCTATCTTGTATCCGTTGGATATGATGGTTCTAGAGGCGTTGCTTACGTGAAGTTGTATGAGCCAGTCTCCCGGCGCATCTATTTATGGCATGATAATACTGGTCATAAACCGTATCTTCTCACAAATATTCCAGTCGTGGATCTAGAAAAGGTTGATAGGATCGGCAATCACCCAGGCTTTGATCACTTTGAAGTTGTTGAGAAATATGATGCACTACATGACCAAATAATAAAAGTTACAAAGGTCGTTGCCAAAGACCCGCTGGCGATAGGCGGGAAACCTAAGGGTTCTCTGAGAGACATAATTCCAGAAGAATTTTCAGCCACGTTTGGGAATAGTAGTGAAGTTAAGGTTTGGGAGGCATCCATTAAGTATTATCAATGCTATATCTATGACAGGAACCTGCAGCCCGGCATGTTATATACGATTAGAGAAAGTGAGCTAATACAATACTTTCATGAGGAGACTGAAAGGAAAATTGATAAAATTATTAAGGTTCTTTCCGAGGACGCGCCCAGCGATCTACTGCCATACTTAGAAACATGGGTTAGACTTCTAGAGTATCCGGCTCCGAAGATGCGCCGCGTCGCCCTTGATATAGAGGTTTATTCGCCAATAGCGACGCGGGTTCCAGATCCAGAAGAAGCCTCCCAGCCAGTCATATGCGCCTCACTGGTAGACTCTGACGGGAGAAAACAGGTCTTACTACTTAAGCGCGAGGACGTTGAGGAGGGCGATCTAAACTTACCGTCCGATGTAATAATTGAGTTCTATAGTTCTGAGAGGGATCTGATTCAATCGATTTTTAATGCATTAGACGAGTATCCATTCGTTATAACATTTAATGGAGATGACTTTGACTTAAACTATCTATATCATAGAGCTAAGAACCTGGGCTTCTCAAGGAAGGACGTTCCAATAGAAAGAGGACAAAAAATTTGCTTGTTAAGATATGGCGTGCATATAGACCTCTATAGATTCTTCCTAAATAGATCAATCCAGATATATGCTTTTGGGCAGAAATACCGTAACGTTACTCTGGATGAGATTGCAAAGGCGCTTCTTGGAAAATCAAAAATTACTCTTACGAAGCCGGTCTCAGAGCTCTCTTGTGGCGAGCTAGCTCGCTACTGTCTAAATGATGCTGAGATAACCTTGGAGCTAACATCTTATAATGATGACCTCGTAATGAAGCTCCTAATGATTCTAACTAGGATAAGCAGGATGCCAATGGAGGATGTAAGTAGACAGGGTGTCTCAAAATGGATACGTAGCTTCATGTACTATGAGCACCGGAGAAAAAATATGCTTATCCCGAATAGTGAGGACATAATTGCGGTAAGAGGGACAACCGTAACGAAGGCGATAATTAAGGGTAAAAAATATATGGGCGCCATTGTTGTCAAGCCAGTGCCCGGAGTGCACTTTAATATAGCCGTAATGGATTTCCAAAGCCTATACCCATCCATAATTAAGGTCTATAACCTGGGTTACCAGACGGTTCGATGCGTTCATGAGGAATGTAGAGACAACATTGTTCCAGAAACATCCCACTGGGTCTGCAAGAAGCACAGGGCCCTCGAGAGCGCGTTAATAGGATCCCTCAGAGATCTAAGGGTTAAATGGTATAAACCTAAGTCCAAAGATAAGACTCTCCCAGAGGAGCAGAGGGAATGGTATAATGTAATACAGAGCGCGCTTAAGGTCATATTAAACGCCTCTTATGGAGTATTTGGCGCGGAGGTTTTCGACCTTTACTGCCCGCCGGCCGCGGAGGCCACGGCGGCCATAGGAAGAAACATAATAACGCTTACGATAAAGAAGGCCCGTGAGCTCGGTATCGAGGTAATATACGGCGACACGGACAGCCTTTTTCTAAAGAATCCATCCCCAGAAAAGATTAAGGAATTATCAGATTGGGCTGAAAATGTTTTAGGCATGGAACTTGATATTGAAAAATATTACCGTTATGCGGTCTTCAGCTATAGGAAGAAAAATTATCTTGGTGTTTTGGATGATGGAAGCGTGGACGTTAAAGGGCTTACTGGTAAGAAGAGACATATACCACCCTTCATAAAAAGATACTTTGATGCTATTGAAGATATATTAAGCCGCGTTAAGACGCCCGGAGAGTTTGAGGTGGCGAAAAGGGATATTGAGCGTATTATACGCGAATGCTATACAAAGATAAAGAATAGAGAATGGGGTGATACAAATGATCTTGCTTTCGAGGTTGTTCTTGGGAAGCCCCCTGAAGCCTATACTAAGACAACACCACAGCATGTTAAAGCCGCATTTATGTTGCAGACAAGAGGTATCGAGTTAAAGGCTGGAGATACAATAAGATTTGTAAAAACAATCAAGGAGCCATTTGTTAAGCCAGTTCAGCTCGCGTCACCAAAAGAAATAGATGTTGACAAATACATTAGTTATCTTAGATCAACATTTGATCAAATATTAGACGCATTAAATCTAGAGTTTGATGAGATTGTCGGATTAACAAGGCTTGAGCAGTTCATGTGAGTTCTCTAGAGGGAAGCTGAGGTCCTCTCAGACAGAATGTTAAACTTCTATGCCCATTTTCCTGAATAATGCTTTGGCTGTCTGCGTTATAGATAGATTCCTCATCTCTTCAGGGGAAAACCAGCGAGCTTCTAGAACCTCCGGAGAAGGTTTTACCTCTAATTTCTCCGATATGGGTTTAGCCTCAAAATCTATAAGTATATAATGAAATTTTACCCGCCCATCATCATCAAAAACAATATTCTCTATTACATCGATAAGACGTCCAACCTCAACCCTTATTCCCGTTTCCTCCTCAACCTCGCGCTTAACAGCATCCCTAATTTTCTCCCCAACCTCAACAAGTCCTCCAGGAATCGACCATAAGCCTTTTCCAGGCTCGTTTGCCCTACGAATCAGCAGAAATTTTCCGTTTGCATGCACGACTGCCCCAACACCAACTAGCGGTTTTTCCGGGTAAACTCTTCTTGGGCGTTTTTCTTCGTTATGGTCTTTCATAGTCCTGCATCCATTATATTGTAAAAAGATATGGTGTCATGGTGATAAAATATTACATGAAATTCAAAAATCTTTTGCCCAGCGCAATTACATTAAGATTTTCCGGGAATACATAGGACTATTAACAAATATTATAATTCTTTTTATTCCCCTAAAGTTTAAAGAGTATTCGTGGAAGGTGCTGGCTTGTCTGAACCGATAGGAAGAAAAACTGTGAAGAAGACTCTGGAAAACTTGAGGGCCTACGTAAACCTTAAATCAAACTTGTTTAAGGCTGAGGAGAAATGTTTTCTTAAAATGTTGGAGGAAATTAAAAAGGATTTTGATAGGACAGATAAAAGTAAAGAGGACTTAGATTTCATAAGTGTTGTTTTAGATTATAGCAATAGTGCAAGCGATTTAATAAGGGCCCTTCAACTGTATATCGAGGCTCTCGAAACATACGTGTCTGAACTTGATGAAACCTTTGACAGTCTTCTTGAGGATGCCAGAAAAATGTCCGAGCAATCTCTGCGAGAAATACCGCGCGATAAATTACCCTTTTACGGATAAAATCTTTTGGCGCTAAGAATAATTAGGATTGATAAATTAAATCTTTTTTAATAAGTAATGAAAAGCAATCTTGGATAGATGCTGAGCTGGAGATAGGTCTAATGCCTGGGGTTAAACTTCCAATAATACTTGTGAATTTTAAGGCCTATGCGGAGGCTACTGGTGAGAATGCTGTTAAATTGGCTGAAATAACTGAGAGGGTTAGTTTGGAAACGGGTGTTTGTGTTGGCGTTGCCCCGCAGTTTGTCGATATACCTGTGATCGCGAGAAAATTTAATGTGCCGGTTTTTGCCCAGCATATAGACCCAATAAACTATGGAAGCTATACTGGCTATGTGCTACCTGAATCTGTTAAGTATGCTGGCGCCGTCGGATCACTTATCAATCACTCTGAAAGAAAACTTGGTCTAAGCGATATAAGTGCTGTTATTGCAAGGGCTCGTGAGGTTGGATTAGTGTCAGTTGTATGTTCTGAGAGCGTTGCAGTAAGCACTATATTAGCAGCTTTTAAACCAGATATGATTGCTATTGAGCCGCCGGAGCTTATAGGTACTGGTATACCAGTTTCAAAAGCTAAGCCTGAGGTTATAACGAGCGCTGTTAGGGCGGTTAAGAGAATTAATCCGGAGGTTGCTGTTTTGTGTGGGGCTGGAATAACTAGCGGCGGCGACGTCGCGGCGGCTATAAGGCTTGGAGTGGAGGGGGTTCTGATCTCAAGTGGCATAGTGAAGGCTAAAGATCCCTATAAGATTATGCTTGAGTTCGCTGAGGCGATACTTATGATTAATGGCTGAAAACCAATTACACATATAGATATAATTGTCTTAAGGTGGGCCTTAGCAATTGAGGGTCAGTCCGGAATGCGCCCCCTGTCTCCTCCATAGGGGTTACCTAGAGATACTTGAAGCGACAGAGAATTTAGAGTTGAGGTTTAAGGCGATGTCCTATCTTCTTAGAATGCTCGCCGAAAATTTCCATCCAAATGTCGTGCCAGCTGTCCTCGGCACCATGCGGGAGAGAATAATCAAGGATGTGACTGGAAACAATGATCCCATGGCTAAAAAGAAAATGTTAAGTAACATGGAGACTATGAGGATTCTCCCATTTGCCGAGAAATTTATCTCTGAGGAGACTGGCTATCCAAGGTTTAGAAGAGCATGTCTATGCGCCATCGTCGGTAACATTATAGAATTTGATATTCCGGGCCATGCCTTCAACTTTAACGACCTATATAGGCTGATTATTGAGGCTGAGCAAGACCTAGTAATAGATGATATTCATGCTGCCTTCAGCCACATTAAAAAGGCTAAGCTAATAGTTTATTTGGCTGATAACTCTGGCGAAATAGCCCTCGATAAACTGTTTATCAGAGAGTTGAGGAATATTGGATGTAGGGTGATAGTTGCTGTTAAAGAGAAGCCAGTCTGTAACGATGCTACTCTTGAAGATGCCCTGTTCGTCGGGATAAATGAGGTGGCGGACAAAGTGATTACCACCGGGGGCGATACAATGGGGCTTATAATATCAGAATGCAGCAGAGAATTCTTGGAGGTCTATGAGATGGCTGACCTTATTATCGCTAAGGGCATGGCTAACGCCGAGACAATAACAGAGATGAAGCTAAAAGCACCGCATTTCCTCCTTCTGAGAGCTAAGTGTGGGAATGTCGCCGGGTACTTTGGGGTTGAGAGAAATAAAAATGTAGCTAAACTATTATATCCTTATTAGTGTGAAGGAATGTTAACCAAGCTGAAGCATAAATTACAGGAGTTAATAGCTAGCGAGGCTCGGTTACTTCATAAAATTGGCCTTAAACCTAATGCAATAAGCATCTTGGGATTTATTCTAGGCTTCTCTTCTGGGCTAGCCTACTGGGCGGCTGGTGCATTATCCACCGGCTTAAACACATACAGAGTTTACTTGATCTTGGCTTCTCTTCTCCTTCTGTTTTCAGGCGTTTGTGATGTTTTAGATGGCGCCCTATCTAGAATCTGTGGTGGGGTAACAGTATTTGGCGGCTTTCTAGACTCTATAATTGACAGATATGTGGATTCAGCAGTCATGCTCGGCTTAATTCTTGGCGGATTGTGTGATCTGGTATGGGGGGCATTAGCATTAATAGGCTCATTATTAACTAGCTACGCTAGGGCTAGAGCCGAATCCTCCGGCGTGATGATGGAGTCTGTCGGTCTGGTTGAGAGGGCTGAAAGAATCATAATCATATTGGCTTCATCTCTAATAGAGATCGCTTGGCCATCTCTAATTGCATTACGCGTTGGTGTATCTATTTTAGCCGTAGCATCAAACTTCACTGTCCTCCAGAGAATCCTTTACTTTTACAGAAAAGAATCATAAATGAAAAGAAAGGATTAAACATTTGTTATCTTAATGGAGTTTTAACTTTTCTCTCTTCTCTAGCCCTAATTCTAACTAAGCCCCTAAAAACAGCACAAGAAACACAATAATAAAATGTTTCAACTCTGCTTGATATATAGGCGCCCTTCTGCCTAAGCTCCTTTGCTAATGCTGGATCTACAACCGAGATTCGGCGTGTAACTTTCTTTGCTTTATCACGTGGAACGAGCTCACCGCAACCACTGCACTGTACAAGATCGCCTCTACCCTTCTGACCCTTTGAGCGACCCCTATTCTTACGCTTATGTGGCATAAATTAACTCCCTTCTCCCTATTATACGCCTCAATTATCCAAAGGATAAAGATGCAAATATACACTTATACCTTACGCTTTTCTTAATCTCAAATTTCTACAGGCACATCATATTTTTCGCATGTTTTAATAAAAACTTAAATATTATTGGAAATTTTACACTTATTTTTGTGGAGAGTGCAATTTATGGGGAAAGGATTACTTGCTGTTTTGTTGATAGTGTTGTTCCTTGCCGGTTTAGGGGTGGGCTATGGCATCAGTCTCATGGGCGCTCCAAAAGAAGTTCCCACTGGACTAGCTGGGGAGGTTAAAATAGGTGTCCTCGTAGATCTCGCTGGACCATTAACAAGATATGGTGAAGATATAAAGACTGGATATGAAGTGGCTGGAGAAGATGTAAACAATTTCTTAGCCAAGTCAGGTGCTAAATGGAGAATCAAACTAATATACGAGAATACGGAATCCTCGGCTGAAGTGGCGCTTTCAAAGTTTGAATCTCTTGTTGGGCAAGGAATACGTATAGTGCTTGGCCCAATGATGAGCCCACAATGCGCCTCCATTAGACCATCTGCCGAAGCAAACAATGTCCTCTTTATAAGCCCATCAGCAACAGCAGTGACATTAAGTATTCCCGGCGATAACCTATTTAGATTCTGCGCCATTGACGACTTGCAGGGGCCGGCGGCTGCAGCAGCCATGTACTCTATTGGCATTAAATACATGATTAGCGTCTACATATCTAATGACTGGGGTGTGGGGCTGGACGCCTCCGCAACAAAAAAGTTTGTCTCCTTAGGCGGAACTGTGCTAGAGCGTATACCATGGTCTCCAGGCACTCTTGAGTTCTCTCCGGTTGTGGAGAGCATCAATACCGCTGTTCAGCGGGCAAAAGCGACAGGTATTCCGCTGGAAAAAATAGGGATTTATGCTGTTGCCTACGCGGAGATCCTGCCAATATTTGTGGCAGCATCAAAATATCCAGATCTTGCAAAAGTTAGGTGGTTTGGAACTGATGGAACAGCCCTGCTTCCAGAACTAGTTGACATTAAAGAGCATCCGACCGAAGTGAACTTTGCGTTAGCAACAAAATTCACGAGCACAATATTTAGAATACCTGAAACAAAGATGTATAAATATGTGAGGGAAAGAATAGTCGGCAAGTTAGGAAGAGAGCCGACAATCTACGCTTACTCAGCTTATGACTCGGTGTGGGTTGTTACGCTGGCTCTAGCGGCTGTAAACGAATATAACGCAATGAAGGTTAAGGCGATTCTACCTCAGGTTGCCAGCTCCTACTATGGCGCTATTGGCAATATAGTTTTAAATGAGAATGGCGATTTAGCCATGGCTGACTACAGCCTATGGCGGCCCGTGAAGGTTGATGATAAGTTTGTCTGGAAGGAAGTTGGCGTCTACTATGCTTCAATCGATTCTGTTGAATGGAAAGAAGACTAGAATTCTCTGGCGTTGATCAATAACCCACCATTATATTTTTAATATATTTGGAGGCAAAGAATGGCGTATGAGCGGAAAAGCCATTTTGAAGGCGAAAAATCTTCTAAAAAAATTTGGGGACCTCATAGCGGTTAATGATGTTAGTATGGAGATTGAAAAAGGAGCCTTTGCGATTCTTTTTGGCCCGAATGGGGCTGGAAAGACAACGTTGATTAATCTTATTACTGGATATCTTGAGAAGGATCAGGGGAAAGTTTGGTTCGACGGGAAAGATATAACCAGGTTCTCGGCTGTTGAGACTTTTAGGCTTGGATTGGCGAGGAGCTTCCAGATTCCAAAAATTTTTCCCCGTTTAACAGTCTTAGAAAATATATTGATGGCGATTAGAAATCCCGGAGAGAGCTTCGTTAAAGCTCCCCTTAGATTTTCATGGAAGGAAATAGAGAAGGAGAATGTTGAGAGGGCCTTTGAGGTGCTTGAGATGGTGGGTTTAGAGGATCAATGGGATAAGTTGGGCGGAGAGTTAAGTGGGGGTGATATAAAGCTCTTAGAGGTTGGAAGAGCTTTAATGAGTAACGCTAAAATGCTTTTGATGGATGAGCCAATAGCTGGTGTAAATCCAGCCTTCTCCCACGTGATACTTGAGCGCCTACGTAAGATCAGAGAGGCGCGCAATCTTACAATCCTGATAATTGAGCATAGATTAGATATAGCATTAAAGTATGTGGATTATGCTTATGCGATGGTGAATGGAAGGATAATTTTTGAGGGGAAGCCAGGCGACGTTATAAAATCGCCTGAGGTTATTGAGAGTTATCTTGGCGAAAAGTATCATTTGGGGTGAATTTATGCTTGATCTGAGGAATGTTAATGCTGGGTATGGGATGCATCAAGTGCTCTTCGACATCTCTATGAACCTAAAGGAGGGTGGAATAACAATTATAATTGGGCCGAATGGCGCGGGGAAAACAACTCTCTTCAGAACTATAATGGGACTTACAAATATATATTCAGGGACAATATTATTCAATGACCATGATATAACCAACCTGAAGACAAACAAGATAGTGAAACTTGGAATCTCCTATGTTCCGCAACGAAGCAGCTTCTTTGAAAATCTTACAGTAAAAGAAAATCTCCTGCTGGGAGGCTATATTTTAAGGGAGGATGAACGCTTCTCCCTCATGAAAGAAGTCCTAGAACTTTTTCCTGTTTTGGCAAGGAAGGACTACATTAATAGAAAGGCAAATAGGCTCAGCGGAGGCGAAAGAAGAATGCTGGCAATAGCTATGGGTTTAATGAAAAAACCTAAACTATTATTGCTTGATGAACCCACCGAGGGCTTAATGCCAAAGCTTACGATAGAAGTATATAAGAAGATTAGGGAAATACATGAAGAAATGGGCACGCAGATAGTGATGACCGCGGAAAAGGCTCAGTTATCTCTGGAGATTGGTGATGAAGCATTCCTGCTTGTTAGCGGGCAAATAAGGGATCATAGAACAACGCAAGAGATGCTGAAGGATCCAGCTCTAAGAGAAAAGTACTTCGGTATTTATGGGTAAACAAGTATATAAGAATAATTCATAACTTGAAAAATTGAAAATATGGATTTGATTCGCCGCACCAGTTTTAAGGTTATGAGAAAGATCACCAACAACTAAAGTTTATTAACGACATTTAAAGAATTATATTATGGCGATAGCATCGAGTTAACATAGGCTTTTCCAGTTTCAAGATAAAAATTTAAGTTTGGAACTAGAAATCTTTAGAGAATAGAGAGGTATAGAATTGATTACTCCATTACTGCAAAACGCAATAGTATTCGCTAACATAGTTTCGCTTATGGCGATCTCGGCGACTCTAGCATTATCAAAGACTAATGTGCCAAACTTTGCTGTCGCAACATTTGGCACAATAGGCATATACATAACTTTTACATGCGTCAAGATATTTGGGATGCCGCTTTACTTGTCACTTCTGTTTTGCCTTGTTTTTGGCGGGATTATTGGAATAATAATTTATCGGCTAATGATCAGGCCATTGAGGGAGAGGGGGGCTACGCGGGAAGAGACTATGATAGCTACTTTAGGCCTCGATATTCTTCTTATAGCCCTACTAAACATATATGCCGATTATCTCACGCGGGTTTTTAAGGTGATGGCCAGAGACTTCACCTTTTCAGCCTACGATTTTAATATTGCTGGATTAAATGGTGTCTTTATAGTATCAACTCTATTTTTTGCCGCAGTTCTAGTGCTTTTACATATAATTTTCACAAAAACAAACTTGGGAATAGCTATGAAAGCTATGGGTGAAGATCAGTCTTTGGCGGAATGCCAAGGGGTCAATACAGAGATTTTATGCTTGGTCACATGGTTCATTGCTGGTGCACTGCCAGCTGCTGCTGGAGTCTTCTTCCCAGTCAACTGGATATCGAATCCAACAATATCCCTATTCATCGTCGTATCCGTTTTTGCATCATGCGTTTTAGGCGGCTTCTCAACAATTTATGATGCGGCTGCCGGAAGCTATATTATCGCGATGGCGCAGGTTCTCCTAATTCCTTACCTCGCTAGTATTGTTGGTCCTTGGATCTTACCATATGGCTTCCTAGTTGCGTTGCTAATAATGATTTTTACAGTCATAGTTTTTCCTCGGGGTCTCTATGGGTTGCCGTGGAATATTGTTGGTGAAAGATTGCTTGAGTTTTTTGACGATATGAAAAGGTGTTGGAGGTTTAAAAAGTGATCCCGGTTCCGGGGCTTGAGTTTTTCGTGACTTTAATCGTCTACATAATGATTTTCCTAATAATAACCTTAAGCTATAATATGGCTTATGGGTATACCGGGATCCCGGATTTTGGGCGGGCTATGGCCGCTGGCGCAGGCGGCTTCTTATGTGGATACCTTCCTGGAAGATTAATGTTTTATTTTCTTGGTTTTCAGGGCGACTACCTCGAGAACATCTACTTGGTTATAGATAAAATAAACACGATATTAAGCGAAAATCCCCTTCTATCTGTTGCACTATTGATTATAACCATACTTTTAGGAGCTATTGCTGCTGGCGCTTTAGGGCTTTTGGCTTCATTACCCATTTTCCGTGGGATCCGGCTCTTCTATCTGGGCGTCACTCTCCTCGCAATTCAAATAGGCTTCAACACGATTGTATATCATTGGCCTCCTCTTCTTAGGGGAGAGCTCGGGGTTCCTGTTCCCGACCCCTATAAATGGCTAACGCGCTACAGTTCACCAGTGGTTTCGCCTGGAATATTACGTTTAATCGGGGTGATAGTTACCGCAGGAATAGTCTTACTGATCACGGCTTTCTATCTTATCTCGGTAAGCAGATCGCCTCTTGGTAGGGTTCTTAAAGCAATTAGGGATGACGAAACAAGCGTGGCAGCGCTTGGGAGGGATGTAAGAGGATTATATGCTAAAGTTATGATTGTCTCCTACGCGTTAACAGGGGCAGCTGGGGCAATCTTCGCCTTCTATCAAGGCTATGTTGTTGGATTGCATTTTGATAGAGTGGAGTGGACATTCTGGCCAATCGCAATGGTGATATTGGGAGGCCTAGCAAATTATAAAGGCACTATGGCGGGAACAATCTTCTTCATTACGCTGAAAAGGCTTATAATATTCTATAAGGCAAACCTTGAACCCATTTTACCCTTCTCTCCAATCTGGATAGAAAGTTTGCTACTGGGCTTGATTTTAATTTTAGCTCTAATTTATAGGCCACGGGGGCTTTTCCCAGAGAAACCTGAAATATCGCTTAGCAAGGAGGAAATTAAGAAAATAAAGGAGAAGGTGAAGAGAGAGAAATCGCGCTGATCATTTAGGATCTTAAGGTAGACTAAAACTTTTTTTATTCTTTTTCGTTTATTACTATTTTATGCAGGGAACATTTGTAAATGCTATTGCGGTTGTCATTGGTAGTTTAATAGGACTGGCTTTGCGTGGCGGGTTTCCTGAGAAAATTAAAAATATTGTTTTTCAGGGTATAGGGGTTGTGACTCTTTTCATTGGTTTTCAAATGGCTATGAAAACCAACAATCTAATCATATTATTTTTTAGTGTGCTTATCGGGGCCATTGTAGGTGAGCTTCTTAATATTGAGGGACATATTGAGGGTTTTGGGAACCTTATTAAATCAAAGTTTAGTTCTAGGGAGGATAAGTTTGTTGAGGGCTTCATAACTGCCTTTCTAATCTTCTGCATGGGCTCCATGACTATTATCGGCTCGATCGAGGATGGCTTAAATGGGAACCCAAGTATCTTATACGCTAAATCTATGCTCGACTGTTTTGCGTCAATATCACTTGCCTCAGCATTGGGCGCAGGTGTCCTCTTCTCAGCCATACCACTACTATTGTATCAGGGTGGAATAACAATGCTAGCCTCTCTCTCAAAAGATTTTTTCACTAGAGCTGTAATAAATGAGCTCAGCGCCGCTGGCGGCATAATACTGATCGGGCTGGGAATAAACATTTTAGAGATAAAGAGGATAAGAGTGGCAAACCTTCTTCCATCGCTAATCATATCGGCGGTGTTAGCCTACTTTGTTGTTTAAACTATAGTTACGAGGATAAAAAATGTTTGACTTGGTTACTATAGGTCACTTCTCGATAGATTTTATTCTTCCTTTAGGCGGGATAAAACCGAAAAGGAGACTTGGTGGATCGCCAACATACACGTCTATATCCGCTAAAAAAATTGGCGCGTTGGTATCAGTTGTATCTAAGGTTGGCTGGGATTTCCCAGAAACTTATTTGAGATGGCTTATGAGGAAAGGCGTGGATTTAAGCCACCTTAGGATTGATAAAACATCCAAAACGACAAGTTTTCTGATAAAATATGGGGCGGATGAAGAAAGAGACATGTTTCTCAAGAGTAGAGCCCCGCCGATATCCGCTGAGGATGTAGAAGGCTTGGAGACTAAGGTAGCTCATATATCTCCAATAGCCAATGAAGTGTCTATAACCCTGATAGAAGAGGTTGCCAAAATGACCTCCATAGTCTCGCTTGACCCTCAGGGCCTATTGAGACAATTTGACAGGGATGGTAAAGTTTTTCTGCATGGAATAAGCGACTTATCTTTTCTCAAGCATGTTAATGTTCTTAAGGCCTCGGAAGGAGAGCTAAAATCTCTGACCGGATTAAGCGACGTGCTTAGGTCTCTGGAGAAAATTAGGGGGCTTGGTGTTGAGGTGGCCATAGCCACTGCTGGTTTGAGAGGAGCTTTCATATACTTTAACAATGGGGTCTTCTATATTCCAGCAGCCCAGCCTAAAAAATTTGTTGATCCGACGGGTGCGGGTGACTCGTTTATTGGCGGCTTCCTAGCCGAATATGTTAGAGGAGAAGACATATTATGGTGCGCCTCCATCGGATCCTCAGTAGCATCATATGTGGTTGAAGAGGTCGGGCCAAAAGGATTTAAAGGAAAAAGGAAAGTTTATGAGAGGGCGGAATGGGTTTATGAAAGAATTGTCAGAATTGGCGCATAAGTACATAGGCAATTAAATTTAAGGGGCGTGTTAACGCGAGGTTAAGTGTATGGGTAAGATTTCAAAGGGCGTCAAATGTAGTGTGGAAGGATGCGGTAAAGAGGCTGTTAGATCCCTGGATGCCGAAAAGGCTAGGGCCTCCGGCCTAAAAATTGTTGAGGGTAGAAGAGCATACTTATGCAGGGATCATTATAAGGAATATAAGAGGGCGTCAAAGAAGAATAAAGTCATCGAGAAGTGGCGTAAATTTATTCCCTAGTTAGCTGAAGGGCATCTTCCCTTCAAAAGATTATTATTTTTGAAAGTATAATCACCTTATTGATTGCTCAGCGGGTAGTGAGTGGTCCTTGAAGATCCTGCAGCTCCACTCAAATTTTATTGAGTTCCGCCCGGTCAAGAAGGAAATAGCGATGGCTGAGGATGTTGAGCCCAGGGCATATCGGCTGGAGGAAGTAGTAGTCCTCTTTACATGTGTTGAGAGGGGAGATGCTTCTGAAACCGCCTATAGAGCCATAGATGAGGTTAAAGATTTCCTGGATAAAGTAAAGGTGAATCGCATATTAATTTATCCATACGCTCATTTAAGCGCGGATCTAGCAAATCCATCAGAGGCCATTAAGATCTTAAGGGAGATGGAATCCCATGCAAGGGAGTTGGGCATAGAAGTTCATAGGGCACCCTTCGGATGGTGCAAGGAATTCTCGATCTCGGTAAAGGGGCACCCTCTGGCAGAACAGTTTAAGTCAATATCAGCGGAGGGGGAAGCTGCTAAGGAAGAAATAGTCTCTAGGGCCCTAGAGGCTGAGGAGAAAATCAAGTCCTATTGGTTTATCCTTAAGCCAGACGGAGAAATGATCCCGGTTGAAAATTTTGATTTCACCGGATATGAAAATTTGAGGAAGTTTGCTGCCTATGAGATGGCGAAGTCCAGGGCTGTTCACCAGCAGCCCCCACATACATTGTTGATGAAGAGGCTTGAGCTGGCTGATTATGAGGATGCTAGTGATCCGGGCAATTTCAGATGGTATCCAAAGGGAGAGCTTATAAAATCTCTTATAGAGGAGTTTGTGACAGAGAAGGTTATAGCGTACGGCGCATTGAAGGTTGAGACCCCGGTTATGTACGATATTAATCATCCAGCCCTAGCAAGTTACCTCCATAGGTTCCCAGCCCGCCAATATATAGTTAAATCAGAGGATAAGGAGCTATTCCTTCGCTTCAGCGCATGCTTTGGCCAGTTTCTCATGCTTAGCGACGCACAGTTATCCTATAAGCATCTGCCACTAAAAATCTATGAGCTAACGCACTATAGTTTTAGGAGGGAGAAGAGCGGTGAGCTTGCTGGGTTAAGGAGACTTAGGGCTTTCACTATGCCGGATTGCCATGCATTATGCGCTGATATTGATCAGGCTAAGGAGGAGGCTGTAAGGAGACTTAGGTTGAGCATGGAGGTTCTTGAGGGGATCGGGTTGACGCGTGACGACTATGAGATGGCTATAAGATTCACAAAAGATTTTTATGAGTCGAACAGGGACTTCATTATTTCACTTGTAGAAATTTTTGGTAAACCAGCTTTGGTTGAAATGTGGGAGGAACGTTTCTTCTACTTTATCCTGAAATGGGAGTTCAATTTTATTGACAACCTAGATAAGGCTTCAGCCCTATCAACAGACCAGATAGATGTGGAGAATGCTGAGAGGTATGGAATATATTACGTGGATGAGAGGGGGGCGAAGAGGACACCGCTAATTCTGCATTGCTCGCCGAGCGGCGCCATTGAGAGGGATATATATGCCCTTCTGGAAAAGGCGTATAAAATTCACAAGGATGGTGGCGTGCCTATGCTGCCTCTATGGCTCTCGCCCACTCAAGTTAGGATTATACCGGTAAGCGAGAACTTCTATCGAGAGACTGAAAAGATCATGGAGGAGATTGCGAAACATAATATTAGAGTTGACTGGGATGATAGGCAGCTGACGATGCAGAAGAAGATCCGGGAGGCTGAGATGGAGTGGATACCATATATAGTTGTTATTGGTAGGGAAGAGGTTTCATCCGGTCTACTGGCCGTTAGAGATAGGCGCTTAAGAGGGGAGCGGAAGATGAGAAAGATGCGCTTAGAGGATCTCATAAACGAGATAAAGAGAGAGACATGGGGGAAACCATTTAAGCCGCTAACTCTGCCAGTAGCCCTATCAAAGAGGCCGCGCTTCTATGGATAAAAAATATCGCCCTTTACCAGGAGAATTTTTAAGGCACTTATGTAAAATTCTTTATACTCTGAATATATATCACGGAATCAATGGAGATGACGTGAATGGTGGAGCGAGACCTCCTAGTATATATTGATGGCAAATACTATCCAAGGGATGAGGCGAAAATATCCGTTTTCGACCATGGTTTCCTTTACGGAGACGGGGTCTTCGAGGGTATACGCGCCTATAACGGCGTAGTCTTTAAGCTTAGGGAGCATATTGACCGGCTATATGAGTCAGCGCACGCAATAATGCTAGATATACCCATGACTAAGGAGGAGATGATAAATGCTGTTCTAGAGACTTTAAGAAGGAATAATTTGCGTGACGCCTATATTCGGCTGGTTGTCACTAGGGGGGTAGGCGACCTCGGCTTGGATCCGAAGAGATGCTCTAAGCCATCAGTCATAATAATAACCGTGCCCATTCTGAAACTTTATGATGAGAAGAAGCGTAGGGAGGGCATAAACGTAATAATATCCTGGGTTAGAAGAGATCCAGTTGACACAACATCCCATGAAATAAAATCTTTGAATTACCTTAATAGTATATTGGCTAAGATTGAAGCTAATAATGTTGGGGCAGACGAGGCAATAATCTTAGATAAGAATGGTTTTGTCTGTGAAGCTACCGGCGAGAATATATTCATAGTTAAGGACGGAAAAATTTATACTCCCCCAAGATCCAGTGGAGCCTTGCCGGGAATAACTGCGAGTGTCGTTAAGAAGATAGCCGCTAAACTTGGGTACGAGGTTATCGAGAAAAACATTACTGTCACAGAACTATTTTGTGCTAGTGAAGCATTTTTAACTGGGACAGGCGCTGAGATCATGCCGATTAAAGAGATTAATAGGCGAAGAATAGGCGTTGGAGGAATGGGTCCAATAACTGAAAGAATATGGAAGGAGTTTATGAAGGTTGTTCAGGAGCCATTTGAAGGAGTACCAATTTATCAGTAAGCTTCATCCCGGGTTATCTGGATTAAATAACCACCACTTCTTTTATTTGTGGTGCCTTTGATCTTAGGTATCTTTCAACACCATATCGTATAGTCATCATGGAGAAGGGGCAGCCGGCGCATGCCCCCTTAAGCCTTATCTTAACAACACCATCGTCTGTAACATCAATTAGCTCTATATCTCCTCCATCGGCCCTTAACATCGGTCTTATCTCCTCTATCGCCTTTTCAACCTCGTCCCTCATTTCTCATCACTTACATAACCATGTTATCTCTAATATATTTAAGTCTTCCTCAAAAGCTTAATTAATGCTTGATTAGTTGCTGATACTGGTGATCGACGTGGTAAGGATGTTTTTCTGGAAAATGCATGGTCTTGGAAACGACTATATTCTCGTAGATAATAGGGCTGAAAAAATAGATGATAATATACTGTGTTCTTTGGCTCAGAGACTTTGTAGAAGGAGGTTTTCTATCGGCGCTGATGGCATACTTCTCCTTTATAATTCTAGTGTCGCCGATGTTAAGATGAGAATATTTAATGCTGATGGAAGTGAGGCTGAAATGTGCGGTAACGGCATAAGGTGCTTAGCAAAATACTGCTATGAAAATGGTATTATAAGTAAAAGCGAGTTGAACATAGAGACCTTGGCAGGCGTTAAGAAGGTTTGGCTTCATATCGCTGGCGGAAAAGTATTGTCTGTAACGGTTGATATGGGGAGCCCAATATTTGATAGGGGGAAGATACCAGTATTGGGTGAAGGCAAATTTATAGGTGAGGAGCTTAATGTCGATGGTGAGAGGTTTAGGGCGACATGTCTCTCTGTCGGCAACCCACACTGCGTAATTTTTGTTAGAAATGTCGAAGATCTTCCAGTAGAATATTACGGGCCGAAGATAGAGCGACACAATCTTTTCCCAAAAAGAATTAACGTTGAGTTCGTCCAGATTATGAGGCCTGACTTAATTAAGGTTAGAGTTTGGGAGAGAGGCGTTGGAGAAACGCTTGCATGCGGCACAGGAGCCTGCGCAAGCGTTATAGCCGGAAGGGTTCTCGGCTTACTAAATAGTGAATGTATAGTCCACCTTCCGGGCGGGGAGCTAAAAATAAAATATGATGAAGTAAATAATAAAATATTTTTGAGTGGACCCGCTGAAAAAGTTTATGAAGGTGTAATTGAGCTGGAGGGCTTTGCTTGAGGTTCCAGCTGGCTGATAGGGTTAAAAGGCTTCCACCATATCTTTTTGCTGAGCTTGAAAAGATAATAATTGAGAAGCGGAAGCAGGGCATTGACATAATATCTTTAAGCATAGGCGACCCAGACCTCCCACCCCCACCTTTTGTCCTAGAGGCGCTTAGGGAAGAGGGCTCCAACCCAAAGAACCATAACTACTCCTTTAGCCAAGGAGAACCATTCTTCCGTGAGGCTGTCGCAGAATGGTATAAGAAGCGTTTTGGCGTGGATTTAGATCCCCAGAAAGAAGTTATAGCGTTAATAGGCTCGAAGGAGGGTCTGGCAAACTTTGCTAGGGCCTTCGTTAATCCCGGAGATAGGGTTCTTGTTCCAGATCCGGCATACCCAGTTTACGCTAATGGTGCCACGCTATTAAACGATGGGGTTCCAGTTTCAATGCCCCTCTTAGAAGAGAATAACTTTAAGCCGGATTTAGAATTGCTTGGCATTGACGGCATAAAAATGATGTACCTGAATTATCCAAATAACCCGACTGGAAGCGTTATGACTAAGGATGATCTAAAGGCTATAGTTGACTTGGCTAGAGAAAAGAACGTGATAGTATGTTATGATAATGCGTATTCCGAGATAACGTTTGATGGTTACAGGGCGCCGAGTATACTTGAGGTTGATGGTGCAATGGATATTGCTATAGAATTCCATTCATGCTCCAAAACATTTAATATGACTGGTGATAGAATAGGCTTCGCTGTGGGAAATAGTGAGCTGATAGAGGGTCTTGTGAAAGTTAAGTCTCAGATAGACTCCGGGCCGCCAGTATATATACAAAAGGTTGCCGCAAGGGCTCTGCAAAGCTACGTTAACGGCGAGCCTCCGGAGTATGTGAAATGGATGAATAGAGTTTACATGGAGAGGAGAGATATATTAATCAGGGGTCTAAGGGAGACCGGCCTTGACGTCAGAAAGCCCTTAGCAACATTCTATGTTTGGGCGAAGTGTACTGGGGGCTCCATGAGGTTCGCCTCAAAGCTTCTTGAGGTTGGCGTAGTTGTCTCCCCCGGGATAGGATTTGGAAAATATGGGGAGAACTATGTAAGATTCTCTATAACTCAACCAAAAGAGCGTATAGGAGAGGCATGTGAGAGAATCAAAAAGGCATTGTCACTATAGGTTTCCAGTTTCAGACAAAGTATTTATCAACCCAATTTTTCTTTCAAGAAAATTTTTAATTTTTCCAATATAATTATATTCTAGTCCAGTAACCTAGTTTCCTTTTGGATGATGGGTCTTGCAGAAATATGATGTGATAATTGTTGGAGCAGGTCCGGCCGGAATATTCTCGGCCCTTGAGCTCGCGAATAACACTGATCTTAAAATCCTTATGCTTGAGAAGGGATCTGATATTGATAAACGTAGATGCCCGGCGAATAGAGGTCTCGGATGCGTAAAATGTGAGCCCTGTTCGTTGCTATCCGGGTGGGGAGGCGCAGGAGCATTCAGCGATGGAAAACTCACCTTATCTACATCTGTTGGCGGTTGGCTAAGCGAGTATGTTGGCGAAGAAAGACTTGTAAAGCTGATCAACTATGTTGATGGAGTGTATGTTAAGTATGGCGGGTCGCAGAGGGTTTATGGCGAAGATGTTGATGTGATTGAGAGGATTGAGAGGAAGGCTTCTCTTGCAGGCTTAATCTTGGTTAAGCAGAAGATTAGGCATCTTGGGACGGAGAAGTGCGTAGAAGTCCTCCAGAGAATCCGTAGAGACTTGAATAATAAGGTTGAGGTGAAAACTAAAACTGAAGTTAAAAGTCTCCTTGTGAAGAATGATGCTGTTTTGGGGGTTGAGACGGCTAATGGAGAGAAAATTTATGGAAAATATGTTATTGTGGCTCCTGGTAGAAGCGGGGCAGAGTGGCTTAAGAGTGAGGCCCAATCGCTTGGGCTAAAAACCCTAAATAACCCAGTTGATGTTGGCATTAGGGTTGAGGTTCTAGCCGTAACAATGGAAGAGCTAACAAATGTTCTATATGAGCCAAAGTTTATATATTATTCAAAGGCATTTGATGATCAGGTCAGAACATTCTGTGTTAACCCATATGGTGAGGTTATCACGGAGTCTTATGGGGGTGTAGTGAGTGTTAATGGACAGAGCTATGCGGAAAGAAAGACCGAGAACACAAACTTCGCTGTCTTAGTTAGTACATCATTCACTTATCCATTCAGGGAGCCGATAGCCTATGGAGAATATATTGCTAGGCTGGCAAATCTCCTAAGCGGGGGCGTAATAATCCAGCGCCTAGGGGATTTAGAGCTGGGCAGGAGATCTACTGAGGAGAGGATAAGCCGGAGCATTGTTAAGCCGACGCTTAAGGTTGCGACGCCGGGAGACCTCAGCTTTGTTCTACCATATAGGTATCTTACAGACATCAAGGAGATGCTTATGGCCCTTGATAAGGTTGCCCCAGGAATATACTCAAAGGATACTTTACTCTATGGTGTTGAGGCTAAATTCTATTCCTCGAGACTTGAATTAAATGAGCATCTGGAGACTAGGATAAGAAACCTGTTTACGATAGGGGATGGGGCTGGCATAACCCGTGGGCTCGTGCAGGCGAGTGCCAGCGGAGTCGTCGTGGCGGAGGAAATAATGCGTAGGGAGAAGGAGCATGTGAAGTGGATGAATAATTGGCATGGCGGGCTATCGAAAGATTAATGGTAGAATAGAGTAGACTTTAGTTGCCACTAGTAATCCGCCTACTGTGACATGCTCGTTTGGGGCATGAGCAAGCTCCTCTATGCCAGCACCGAAACCTAGGCATGGAACCCCAAGAACCTTTTTTATGGGCACTGCATCGGTTGCGCCGAGGAGTATTTTAGGCTTTGGCTGCGAGTTTGTTACGATTTCGATAGATCTTTTCAGGCTCGTTGCGAAGTCTGAGTTCCATGATTCATAATATCCATTTTCCAGACCCATGATTTCAACATTAACTCCACCTATGCCGCTCTCGCTAATCAGCCCATTAATGTGCCTAGCAAGATCCTCTGGGTTAGCCCCGGGCGTAACCCTTATATCGAAGGATGCTTCAGCATAATCCGGAACAACATTGATTTTCACACCCCCACTTATCATCGTTAGGCTAATTGTTGGGTGATGATAGGCTTTTTCCACCGCTTTTTTCTGCTTCTCATTTAAATCTCTCTTGGAAAAGAGATACTCTATACTCGATTTAATGGTTTCCTCAATATCCAGTGGTATCTTAAGCCTACATTCCCCAGATTTCTTAATAACCTCCGCGGCGGCAATTAACTTATCTATTGCATTATCGCCATAAAATGGCATACTTGCATGGGCGGTTCTGCCAACAGCCCTCAATTTAAGGCGAAGATAACCCTTGCAGCCGACGTCAACATATGGTTCATTGACAGGATCCATGCTAAGCGAGTCTCCTATCAAGCATGCATCCCCATTTATGAGTCCAGTCTCAAGAAGCCATTTGGTCCCGTTAGATGAGCCAACTTCCTCATCACATGTAAACCAGAAGTCTACTGTAGCCTTATCTTCATACTTAATTTCGCTTAGAACTTTCGCCGCTATCAACGCTGCTGCACATGAACCCTTCATATCGCTTGCCCCCCTACCATAAATTCTGTCGCCGACAACCACCCCGCTAAATGGCTCGTAAGCCCATTCTTCACGCCTACCCTCTGGAACAACATCTAAGTGGCCGAGCCAAATAATTGTCCTCTCAGATCCACCCGAAACCCTAACATGAACATTAGCCTTCTCTCTCTCCCTAGAATAAATTTTCGCTTCTAGAAAATTCTCTTCAAGATATGATCTAATATATTCGGCGCATTCAAGAGTGTTGCTTGGAGGGGAAACTGTTTGAAATCTGATGAGGTTAGAGACTAGAGAAATTAGCTCTGTCTTAAGCTCCTCTACTCTCTTAAGAACGTTATATATTGATCGTGGTATCGCGAGACCCCCTCAAGTATACTAAGAGTAAGCTAAGTTACAATCTCATGTAATCTCCCGTTCTCCGCGGCAAATTTTATCTCTATCATTGGTAGATCCATAGAACTCTCAATTCTATCGACGCCATATCTTTTAAGAATGCTTTGATATTTTAGGGTTAGCCTGCGCATTTCCGGCGAGGTTGGTCCAACGCATGGGCTTCCCGGAACCCTTGGGCTTACATCAAACACGTAGAAGGCTAGTCTCTTCTGCTCCGGGTCATCTGCATCGTAGGCTACTGCGCCCTGAAGCGCGAATAAGCCTATCATGCCGGGCGGATACTCTTTCTCGCAGATCCTTCTGAACTTCTCAGCCGCCTCATATACTAGTGGCTTCTGGGATTCCCTCATCGTCAACCCATAATGTCCTATCTCCTCATTCTTAATTGGAACATTCAGCAATAACTGGTCTCTTGCCGGGAGGCTTAGTACTCCATGGAGGTTCGTCTGTTTTCTATCGTCGAATCCTAGAAAGTCAAAGTCTCCAAACTGGTCTTTAAGCGCCCATCCTTGAAAGTTTGCATTAAATTTTTGGCCAAGCACATACTCTTCTATCCTAGCCTTTTTTAGATTCTCCTCATCTATCACGTCTTTCTTCATTAGCTCTTCCGCCCTCCTATAATATTCTTCTGGTGATGATGCGTAGAAGAAGGCTCTTTCAAGCGGCTTCTTCTTCTGCTGAACCTTAACTATGACAAGCCTATCAATGTCCTCCGGCCTATCAAACTTCTTTGGAATCTTTATCCCAGCCTTCTCTAAGAGCCAATACTGGTTCCTCGACGCGTCTCTTTCCTCAGCCCGGAGGAGAAAGCGGTTTCCGTAAATTGGCACCCTAAACTTTTTTTCAATGTTATCATAACCAACGTAGACTGAGAAGGAACGGTTTGGGATGAAAATGGTATTCAGCTCCAGCAGTCTCTCCTGGACGTCCTCTCTTATGATCTCTGAGAATCTTTCTAATAGAATTACATGATCAAATAAGTGCCCATTATATTTGGCATATAATTCTTCCCGACCTCTCTGGCATATAACGACTGTTGGGAAGCCAAAGGCCTTCGCCGATACGCCGACCTCCTCAGCCGAGTGGGAGCCTAAAACACCAATAGTTATCTTCTTCGGATCATACCCTGAGATTATCTTTTGGGTCTCAAATTTATTAATAGCCAAGCATTTTTCACCAGTGAATAGTATCTCTTCACCCCAATATTTCCTTTAATCTATCCTGTTCAATAGCTTCCCTTATCTCTAGAGCTATTCTGCGGCCGGTGCTCATTGGCTTACCATGCTTTATAAGCGCGTATGGGGATGTCTCCATGAAAACATTTGTCCCGGCGACTACCCTGGCCGAGATCTCAAAAGCATAAAACTTTAGGTCGGGCGTAACAACAGTTTCTAGACAGAACGGGCCATAAATCCCTGGACTACATATCTCCCTCGATGTCTCAATAACCCTTTCGCCCATCCTGAAGACCTCCGGCAGGAGGGACTCCCGAAGAATCAATGGAAAGTTCCCGACGATAGTATATGTTATATCTATCCCGCTCTGGTCTCCAGCCGGAATCCTTCCAATCCCATCAACATTCGATTCATAGCGTCTATCAAAGCCCATGAGCTCAAGTTCTCCGCGGATAACTGAATAGAAATAATGAATGTAGACTGGTATGCCAACAATATACTCCTGGATAACATATTCCCCTAAGTCTCCTATTTTTTCAGCTTTTTGCCAGAACTCCTGCTCGCTCTTGACTAGAAAGTATCCCTGCCCACCCTTAGCCCCATAAAACTTAACTATGGCGAGTCTATCGATCTCGGAGGGATCTCTGAAAACTCTCGGCAGGTTAAGCCCAGCCTTCTCAAGCCATCTTTTCTGTCTCTCCCTATCAGACTCCCAGAAAAGTATCCTCCTATTACCATAATATGGAACCCTCAGGTCCTCTATAACCTTGGATGGAACATAGGCTATTAAAGATGCATGCGGGATTAGAATAGCGTTTCGCTTTATGAGATCATCCTCAACAGTATGAAATTCATCATAGGATTTTATTTCAATTATCTCATCTGCGACACCGAAATGCCTATAGATAAAAGTATGATCACACCTGCATACGGCGATTGTCTTAAACCCCTCCTCCTTGGCACCCCTTAATATCTGGAGTGCTGAGTGGCTTCCGAGAGTCGCTATCCTGTAATCCATTATGATCCACCATTTTCGGGATAATTAAAAGGATAAGATCCAAAAATAAATAAGCTTCTCCTTAAACCATGCTTGGAAGCCAATATATTATCGCGAAGTTTACGGCGATCGTGAATATTGTGGAAAAGAACCATATTAGGGTCTTCTTTAAGTTGATGCCTCCCTTTTTAATGGTGGGGTTTTCCGGCATCATATATATTATTCCGCTGAGTGAGAGGATTATTGAGAGGATCATGGAAGAGAGAAAATAGCTACCTATATTTGGGTCAAAAGCTAGCCGGGATCCAATGAGAGTTAGAGCTGACCATGCCATAAATGAGCCAACTAATGCATAAAAGCACCCTTCAATACCCTCCTTACCAAGAACAGAAATTATGGAGAAGAATAATACAATTGAAGTGCATATGGCCGCAGAAATAACCCCTTCCTCCTCTGGAGGATAACTGCTAAAATGACAGAAAATGATGGTTATTAACAGAAGGAGGAGCGAAACTACTCCCTGAACCACAAATATTTTTTCTTCGCCCAGCCCCCTCATTAGATCTCTCATATTTTTCCATAAATAAATCTGAAGATTTATACCTTTTTGTATAATGTGGGATAAACTCGGATATATGAGGCTCTGCATCAGCTCGAGCTTGAGGGCAGAATTTTAAGGCTTTCTGATGGACGTTATGTTGCGATGAGAATAGCCCTTAAAAAATGGCTAAAATGTCAGCTTACTGAGGTCAAAATACGGCGGAAATAGCTATTGAGGTTGAAGAAGCAACACGTCTCTCCCCGGGAGCATGGGGGACGCTGGGCTCATTTGTTTCAGAAGCCATAAAAGAATATGTTAAGAAGGTTTTAGATATCTGGATCGGAAAATCGTATGGGAAGGAAAAAAGCATATAATTGGGCACATATCTCCCAACTGAACACGCTAAATCAATCTGAGAACCTTCAAGCATAAAAAAGTAAAATTAAAGATAGATGTCTTTCATAGTTTCAAGTGGTTGGTATCAATGAAAGCTATGGTTGTTAGGAGAATAGCACACATAGAAGAGAATCCCCTAAACTATGAGGACCTTCCCATCCCGGAACCAAAAGGAAAAGATGTTCTAATAAGGGTTTACGCCTGCGGGATCTGTCGAACAGAACTGGACGAGATAGAAGGGAGGCTTCAGCCAAAGCTTCCCATTATACCTGGACACCAGATTGTGGGTAGGGTTGTGGAGATGGGGCCGGAGGCAAGGAGGTTTAGGGTTGGGGACCGCGTCGGCGTCGCATGGATCTATTCTTCATGTGGCGTGTGCCGCTTCTGCAGAAGGGGTTTAGAGAACCTCTGCGAAAAATTTATGGGTACTGGATGTGATGCGGATGGAGGCTATGCGGAGTACATGGTTGTTAATGAGGATTACGCCTATAGAATACCAAATGTTTTCTCGGATGTTGAGGCCGCGCCTTTACTTTGTGCTGGAGCAATTGGGTATAGATCGCTTAAGCTCACGGGCATGGAGGATGGAGATGTTATAGGGCTTTATGGCTTCGGATCCTCCGCCCACATAGTCTTCCAGCTTATAAGGTTCCTTTACCCAAACAGTAAAATATTTGTCTTCACTAAGAAACGCGGGGACGCTCCAAGTGAACTTGCGCATAAGATGGGCGCCGACTGGGTCGGCGAGACCGGGGAGACTCCACCATTAAAGTTGAACTGCGCCATAGATACAACCCCGACTGGTGTGCCAGTTAGGGAGGCATTAAGAAATTTGGAGAGGGGTGGTAGACTTGTGATGAACCTTATAAGAAAAGAAACCCCAATAACGGACCTGGACTACACGTGTCATTTATGGTGGGAGAAAGAGGTAAAATCAGTCGCAAATATAACCAGAAAAGACGTAGCCGAGTTTCTGGAGATAGCCGCAAAGATCCCGATAAAGCCAGAAGTCGTGGAATTTAAAATTGAGGAAGCGAACGAGGCTCTAAAAATGCTTAAACATGGAAAATATCGAGGAAGCGGGGTCCTAATAATAGGATAGTGCAACCCGTGTGGCTTTATTTGTTTATTCTTGTATTAGCCGTTGCTTTGCCAGTCTAAGCGCTACCCTTTTTTTGGCTCTCGTTCAGCAGGGCCAGTATGATCATGCCTATGAATGTAACGAAACTGACGCTAGATTCCAAGTGTTAGAAATGCTATGTTTAGGAGGAATCCCGAGGCCGCCTGTATCTTATAGGCTTTCTTGTAGAGGCTTATCTCTCCACGAGACTTGTTTAGTAGGATGAGACTATATGCAAATATTAGTGCTGCAAGTGATGTTAAAGGTATATAAAATATGTTTAGACCATAGAAGATTAGACCATAAGCTGGTAATAGCGGTATAATAACCGAAAATGTTATGATCATAATTTTTACTGCTTTCTCCTCGCCCAATAAAAGTGGAATCGTGCGTACGCCCTTAGCTCTATCACCCTCTATATCTTTAAGGTCTTTTATGAAGCCGCATCCCACCGTCAGAATGGCGAGTATTGCAGATGCAATTATGACTGAGGGTGTAATCGTATATACGCTTGCGCCGCAGAGGATAGTTGCAGCTATGCCAAGCCCCCAGCAGACTCCGGCGAACCACCCGTCCTTAAGTCTTATTGGTGGAACCGAGTAGGCTATCCCAAGCGCGGAGAAGAGGAGCGTGAAAGCTAATGTTAAAGTGTTAACTGTTAAGGCCAATGCTATGGATAATATAAAGAGCACTATTACAAGGATTTCCGCCTCCACTATGCTCACGCGTCCAGAAGGCAGGGGCCTTTCAGGAGCGTTTATCTTGTCAACTTCAATATCACATATGTCATTGAGGGCATATATCGCGAAGGCAGCGAAGAGTGTTGGGAGCACAGCCTTCAGGGTTTCAGTTAAGTATAGATTGTGCGGAGAGGCTAAAACGCTTCCCATAAGAGCCGTCATACCATAATATAATGTTGACTTTGACCTGCTGATAGGTTTCATTAATTCAATATAATCTTTAATTTTGCCTAATAGGGGGTTCAATGCTTCTCCACCACCCTATAATGATATTGGCATTTTTGATGCTGTATCCCAGAGACTCCAGAAGTGTTTTTTGAACGCTTCTATAAGCGCTTTATTCCGGCTGATAAAGGCCAGCTCAAATTTTTCTGTTGGGAGTTCCCAGAGGACAACTTCGTCATCAACCACCATGAAAGATGTTGGGACGTTTCCAACTCTATAGTTGCCTGTCTTTGCGGCGAGACTTAGAACTTCTAGAAGGTTTGAGCGGGTTCCCCTGACGAAGCCGCTTATGAGCTTTATGACTTCTGGGAGGTTAATCTTCTCGCTTGTAACAGATTTAAGTTCAATACCCCTTAAAACAGCCTGCATGAGACTTTGAGCCACTGAAAGGTCTAGGTATCTCGTGGCTAAGAGTATTTGTGTCTTAGCTCCCTCGACCAATCCTATAATAGCCTTAGCGAGAACCTCGTAGCTATTTATGACTCCCACTCTACTATTGGCTGAAACCCCTACAATAGGTAGATCTCCACCTTTTATAATCAATTGTAGATCTTCGAAGATCAATTCGTAGAGGTATCTCCCAATCGGTGTTAAAATATAGATATGCTCCTTACCATTCGCGTTTGATGCAACCCTACACTCTAAAACCCCAAGTTCATGAAGCTTTCTCAGGCACCTGTAATATTTCCTTGGTGTTAAATGTAATTTCCTTGCGATCTCTAAGCCGCTCTTAAAGCCGCCGCTAGCTTCATAGAGAATCCTTATGGTTGAAGAGTTCCCTAAAACCCTCAATAAGCGGGCAATATCCTCAAAACAATCATAACTGGGCATAAAACCCACAATCTATTTTTTATATGTTCTCTTCATATAAGCTTTACCTTTTTTGTCATTAATTTTCCTTTTTTGACGCCAAGAAACATTTAAGGTCGAAAAATCTTATATTAACTTCTCCTCATAGGAAACTAACTGTTGTTTAGGATTGTGTGAGATAAAATGAGGGTGATTAAGCTTTTTAGGATAAATGATGGGAAAATAGAGAGTAAAGTTGCTTATGTCGAGTTCGCTAGGATATGTTTAGATATTGGTGGTGGGCTGCCATATATTTTTAAGCATGATGATGGAATGTGGATGTATCTCATTGAAATAACAGGCTCTGAAAAAGTTGCTGAGGCAATCAAAGAAGCTGAAAAAAAGATTAAGGGTGACGATATAATAGACTTTACGCCAGATGAAGATAGATTAAAAATCTTTAACGCTTTTTTGGATCTAAGACAAAAATATGAAAGCGAGTCAAAGATATTCATGCAAATACCCGGGGAGAGCGCTGGGGTATAAAAGCATTGCTAGTTTAGTCATTAACGATTTTTGCTTTTCCAATTTGCTGATGCTTTACTAAGATGATTTGTATATTAAAGCAAACAAGTAATTGGTCTCGTTTTTCTCTTTTTAATATTTTAAACGTTTTTCGAAGCTTGCTCTCTAGTTAATAGTGATTAGTCTGTTTTATGGTGGGAGGAATATTAGTCTCTTTTGCAGCGAAGCCTTACGATTCATGAATATGCTTGTAGATACATACCCGCTGCCTAGTCATTAGAAACTCGGTCTTAAGTCTTTATGTTATTTTTTTCGGATTAAATTTTAAAGTCTAGTGGTATGGGTAGGATGCTGATAGAGCTAGTAGGTGCACATATTTTTGCTTGGTTAAGCGTACTTCCTACATTTATAGCAATACCATCTCTGGTATTGTGGTATCCATGTGAGTGGGCCTTTACAGGTTGGGCAGGCTGGTGCTTGTGTCTCCTGTTGCTGTATCTCCGTAATCTGAGCTTGTCGCTGTTTTAAAAGGACGAAGTCTCCTACAGATTGTACCTCTTCCCACGGCACCTCTTTTGTTGAACCATCTTTCCCCTCTATATACAACGATATGCCCATCTTTCCAATAGTGAAACTTATATCCCTAACAGTTCCCACCAGATAGCCGTCCCCATCTATAACTTGCATCCCAATTAGGCGCTCTCTCGTCACACTTCTTTCTCTTACCTGTGCCATACTAATCTCTCCATTTATTCTCAAATTTTAATATTTTTGGATCGTAGTCAATTTAAGCTTTGTTAAGTGGCGATAGATTAATAAGACTTAAATGTCATAAAAATATAGCATGTCAAAATCAATAGAATCTATTTCTAAGGGTCTAGATATTTCTATGAAGAACCCGATACTACTGGTTCCCTATGCTGTCCCAATTGTTGTTCAGTGGATTTTCTCTGCGCTTGCCCATTTGTTCCCCTTACGATACTACTTTATTGAAGAGCCAAATCCGCTTATACTTATGCTCGGCTCATTCGTCGCCGCAATTTTAGGCTTCATAGCTGCCTGCATGCTTATAGACATGGTTAATGACGCCCTTAATGGCCAGCCGATAAATTTGAGCAAGAGCCTGAACATTACAATTAATAGAATTGGAACATTAATCCTTACTGCTGTGATTGCAGCTTTATGTGGCTTAACTGTAATACTACTTCCAATAGCTATATTCATAATTGTTGTAGCGGTGATTGAGAATGTGGGCGTTGTTGAAAGTTCAAAGAAAACCTTTAATTTCGTGTTAAGTAACCTGGGCGAGGTCATAATCTTCATTATTCTCGTAATAATTATGGGCGCAGTACTTCCATACGTCTTCTCACTGATTCCAATAATTGGATCATATGTGGGAGCAATAGTAAGCTGGTTGTTAAACGCCATCTTCACTATTTCAGCAGTATACTTCTATATACTGTTGAGCCCTCCCCCGCCTCCTCCGCCTCCACTACCACCTCCACAGGTATGACTGTTCCCGCATAAAAGCCAAAAAAGCAAAGTGATATTTTATGTTTAGTCTAGAGAATGCTTACCAAAAAAGGGTATTAACACCGCATTAATCGAGAAGTATTGACTCCGGGAAAACCATTAAGACGTAAGTATTTTAAGTTTTCATGCTTTACATTTTTAGAGAATGTCGGAGAGACTAGTATGTCATTCCTAAAGAGGTTAGCTGAGAAGGTTACGCCGCCAAAAGTTAACTTAAGATTAGATCTTAGTGGGAGCGACTTTTTTCTCGGCGGGGATCTTAAAGGAGAATTAATCGTGTCTTCTGAGGAGGATTTTGACGCTGAAGACATCAGGTGCGAGATACAGTGTGTTGAGTCGGCTAAGGTTCAGAAGCGGTTCTACGACCAAGCCTTGAAGAGGGAGGTTATTAGAGAGGTTTGGGAGTCTGCTACGCTTTACTCCGCTAAACCAAGTCTTAGCGGACCCATACATATCTCAAGGGGCTTTTCAGCCAGCTTTCCCTTTAGCATCCATATTCCCATCACAATGAAACCGACCACAAAAGGAATAGATAGAAGGGTTACATGGACGATTAAAGGTGTTGTAGCGGTTAAAGGTAGGCCGGATGCCGTGAGCCCTGTGCTAGAAGTTCAAGTTGCCCAGCCAGCAGCGGCTCCAGTTGTAAAGGAGAGGGAAGTGATCCGTGAAGTAGTGATGGTTCCATGTAAATACTGTGGAACACTTTTCCCACAAACGGAGATAATGTGTCCTCACTGCGGCGCTAGAAGAGCCGTGTAGGTTATACCCTAGACTTAGACCCACAATCGATAGGGAATATAGAGACTAATGACTAGGGAGCAGCGTTCCCCTCGCCTATTGGATACTCTTATCATAAACTACTGAGATAGCTTTTCCCCACAATTTTGACAGAACTTTGCCCCCTGCTGAACCTCGCTTCCACACCTTGGGCATCTAATTGAAGATTGTAGTGGTGAACCGCAATTTATGCAGAATTTTGCTCCAGCCGGGTTCGTTGTTCCACATTTCGGGCAAGTTAAACCAGCCGCGACTGTTTGTAGAGGTGCACCGCAATTTTGACAGAACTTTGCTGTTGAGGGATTTTGAAAGCCGCATTTTGGGCATAGTGTTAGCTGCTGTGCTGGTGCGGCTGGAGTCGCCTGGGCTGCTGGCTGCTGGAATAATGGTGGGATCACCACTACACCTGCACCTACAGCTGCACCGGGGCTCTTTGATAGGCTCTCAGCGGTCTTCTGAACGGTCTGCATTCTCAAAACCTCGCTGGCCGAAACTCCAGTTCTCAGAAAGAATATTCTGTCCCTCCATTCCGGCGTCGTGTCAATTCCCTCAAACTTCACGTCTATTAGCTCCAACCCTATCCTCTTAAAAGCGTCGTAGAGAGTATTCTTCGCCAGGAAGCTGGTTTCGTCGAGTTTCCCATAAATTTCGGTGAGCGAGTATTGGCTTAGCGTATCAATCAATCTCTCGTTGAAGTACCCCCTGAGAAAATCTTGAAGGCTGCTCGTAGTATATGCTCCCTGTCCACCAACAACCTCATTAACGAAAAGATTAGGCTCCTCAACTCTAAACCAGAAGCTACCATAAAACTTTAGGGGGGCTAGCTCCTTGGTTTGACCCTGAGAACCAAATCTCCCCTGAAATTGCTTTAATGAGACAAATATTACTGTCGCTCTGAATGGAATCTTATCAAAGCCGGATATCATTGATAAAACCTTTGTTAATAATGGTAGATTTGCTGTTGTTAAAGTATGTCTTCCAGGTCTGAAGACATCGTAAGCTTTTCCGTCCCGAAAGAAGACGGCAGCCTCATACTCATGAACTACTAGGATATCTCCCCATGCAATATCTTCTCTTGGATACCTCCAAACTATATCATCTTCCTTTGCGCCAATCCACTCAATAACTTTCGGCATCTCCACATCACCCTAATATGTAAAACCACATTAACCAATCAAACCCCTAAATATTTCCACCCTTCTATCAATTAAGCCCTCTATCTCCTCGATTTTTAAAATTAAATTATTAATACATTGTCCCCACTCATTCCCGCCTGGGGCTGTTTTAATGAATACTTCAGCGCTCGTCTTTAAAGAATCCGCTTTCTCTATAAGTTCTAGATCAAGTTGGAGGACAGCGTCAAGCTTATCCTCCCTAACCTTAATTGAATCAAACATGCCCGCGTAACCGGCTACAGCCCTATCTAGACGCTGTATTATTCTATCTAGTCGAGACATTAAACTATCAATCGCCCAAGTGTTCTCACTTGAAATTTTCTGGAGAAGGGCTGGATCTACGAGCTTTCTTCTCAGAGCATCCTTTGCAACCCTAAGCTTATTAACAGTCTCCATCCTTACAAGCCTATCACTTTCCCTACGAAGCTCTTTCTCCTTATATCCCCGATACCCGGGAACATAGCTAGCTATTCTCTCCAGCACCCCCATCTCTCCGCGAACCTTCTCTAATTTTTCTAACCTCTTCTCCCCGCTCATTTCTTTCTCCTCCAATATTCAAGCAAACCTGTAGCTGCGGGAAGAATAAGCAGTAAACCAAATAATACTAGCATGTTTATAAGATCATAAAAGGCAAAGGATAAACCAGTAATAAACATTATTAGCCCCCAGCTCAAGTAATATGGACGGTCCCTCTGAATCATTAAGGAATAAATAAACGTGTAGGCTCCAAAAGGGCTAATAACAAACGCAATTAATTTTAACGGATCGACTATGAGAAAACCTCCACCATACATTATTGCCATCACGCCAAAAGATACTGCGAAAACGAAAAGCGCACCTGCACCATAATCAATTCTTTCAGTTTTCACAAACCTTTTCATTAAACCGCCTTCAACATTTAAAGATCCATTTAGTAAGTATATCTTTGAAAATATAAATTTTCGCAAAACAAGGATTCATAATGTTGAGATCGCACCCATTGGGTATAGATCGCTTAAGCTCACGGGCATGGAGGATGGAGATGTTATAGGGCTTTATGGCTTCGGATCCTCCGCCCACATAGTCTTCCAGCTTATAAGGTTCC